>NZ_JACADT010000214.1:0-7430 GCF_013421635.1 Streptomyces sp. UH6
ACCCACACCGAGCACCAGGACCCATGAGCGCAGCACCGGCACACCCCACCATCGACACCCACGTCATCGTCCGCGAAGGAGACAAGATCCGCCTCTCCCAGCGCGGCGGCCCCTACGGACACGGCCGCTGGCACCTGCCCTCCGGCAAACTCGACGCGGACGAGCCACTCCCCGCCGGAGCGGCACGAGAACTGTTCGAGGAAACCGACCTGAAGGTCGACCCCGCACACCTGCGGCTGGTCCAGATCGTGCACCACAAGCAGGCCGACGACACCGAGCGGATCGGTTTCTTCTTCCTGGCCACCGAGTGGGACGGAACACCGGCGAACAAGGAGCCGGACAAGTGCCTGGCGCTCCAGTGGTTCAGCGACCATGACCTACCGGACCTCATCGAATACCCGGCAGCCGGACTCCGCGGCTACCTGGAGAGCACCGGCCCACTGGCCCTCCACGGCTGGCTGTAGTCAGGCAGGTGCGAGCCGGGGCAGGCGACGGGTGTCAAGGACCTCGAGCACCACAGCACCCGAACACCCGGCGGCAGCACGGGCAGCCCGGCAGGAGCCGGGTGGAATCCTGGACGGCGGAACAGACGAGGTACGGCTTAGCTACCAGTCGGCTACAGGGCGCAGGGCCAGGGCGTCGGAGGTGCGCGCGTACTCCCACGAGCGAAGGTAGTACGCCTCCTTGGGCTCCCGGAGGGGGTGGTGTGACCGCAGGGCGCAGAGGAGCAGTTCGCTTCGCGCGACTCGGCCCGGCCACTCGTCCGGGGCAGACCTTCCGTTCTCTTCGCGGTGCGGATTCCTCGCCAAAAGGCCCGTAGGGCTGGCTCTATCTGGCGACCTGGCTGGACCTGGCCACTCGCGAGGTCGTCGGCTACGCGATGGCCGACCATCACCGGGCCTCGCTCGTGGTCGACGCGCTCACCATGGCCGCCGGCCGGGGCGGCCTCCAGCCTGGCTGCATCGCCCATTCGGACCGCGGCAGCGAGTGCACCTCGGAGGAACTCCGCTGTCACATAAGGGGATTGGGCCTGCGGCAGATGGGGCGGACCGGATCCTGTTACGACAACGCCACAGCTGAGAGCTTCTTCGCTGTCCTGAAGGAAGAGATCGGTGTCCGTGTCTGGCCGGGCCGAGCCACCGCCCGAGCGGCAATCTTCACCTATATCGAGACCTTCTACAACCGCCGACGGCTACGCAAGCACCCTCTGTGGGGCTACCTCACCCCGCTCGAGACCCGACAGCGGCACCAGCAAGGTCACTCCCTGGCAGCGTAAGAAACGAGTGTCCAAGGTCATGGGGGAACTTCACTCCGCTTGGCGGCGCCATTCCCGCCACGCCTCACCATGCGCGTGGGGCTGTTCCTCGCTCCAGTCGTCCGCACCGAACTTGGTGGTCATCTCCCGCACGCGGGCATGTGCCTCGTCGGCTTCCCGCTGCATCGCCACCAGGGCGTCGATCGTGTGTGCCATGTCGGTGAGCGTAGACACCGGCTGCCGGAGGGTGGTGCGCGGCACGGGCGTGTCGGGGGAGGGTTGCCGGGTGGCAGCACTGGTGGGGTTACGCAGTCCCTGTCGGGAGGCTGCATCGCGGGGGACGCCCAGGTCGGGGCGGCACGCCGCAACGGACACGCGACGCGGTATCCGTACGGCCGCTGGAGGTCTTCCGTCGCTCGTTCGTGTGGCTCCCCGCGTCCACGGTGAGCTGCGTCGCAGTATGTGCCAACCTCGTTCGCGGATCCCGCCATTCCGGACAATCGACCGCAATGAAAGGCGGACGGCATGAAGAAGATCTTCGCCACCTGGGCCACCGCCGCAGCATGCGCGCTGCTAACCCTCACCGGCACCGCTCACGCCGCTGACACGGAAGCCGCCAAGCCGAAGTACTGGTACTCCACCGCCACCTGCGGCGTCGAGAAGATCGGGACAGGAGACCACGGCAAGACGCAGCTCAAGGGGACCGGCAAGGGAAAGCGCAAAGGTGAGGCCGAGAGGGCAGCCCAGCGTAACGTCCAGGAACAGGTCGCCAAGAAGTACGGCAAGGGCTACCGCACCCACCACTGCACCTTCCGCAGTGCCAAGAGGTAACCCGCGAACCGGTAGGAACCACGTGAATAACCGCCAACGCAAGAAGCTCCCCCTCCGCCTGGCCGCGGCAGCAGCCGACGGGAAGACGGGAACCGTCAAGCACCTGCTGGCCAAAGGTGCCGACCCCAACACCCCCAGCCCGGACGGAGCTACTCCGCTCTACCTTGCCTCCGTGCAGGGCGAAACCCGCTGCGCCGAACTGCTCCTCGCCGCCGGCGCGTCACCCGCACAGGAATCCACCGGCTGGCGCCGGGGTCTCCCGCTCGTCGCCGCCGTCGTCAAGGCGGACCGGCCCTTGGTCGAGCTGCTCCTGCGGTACGGCGCAGATCCACGCCTGCCGGAGGCGAACGGCGGTTCGGCGCTCGACTGGGCGGACGGCTGGGACGACGACGAAGAGGACCGGCCGGCTATCGCGGCACTCCTCCAGACGCACCTCGCCTGATCCCTGACCCGCCCGCAAATCGCCTGCCAAGGGCTCGACCGAAGGGCGGGCCGAATCCCCGGCGTAGCCCTCTGCCTCGTGGCCGGGGACAGTTGTCCCGGTGTCCGTGCCGGACGGTACCGTCCAAGCCAAGCAAGGTAGACGAGCTGAGGGGGCGGCGTGGGAATCCTGTCGCAGAGGACGCCGGAGGAGCAAGCCGCAGCAGATGCGGAGAGGTCGCGAGCCCTCCGGGAGAAGGCGGAGCGGAGGGCCGCGGAGGCGCGAGAGAAGGCCCGGCTGGAGTGGGAAAAGTCCCCGGCCGGCCAGGCGCGGGCCGCGTACCGGCGCGGGGACGCCGTCTTCGAATGCCCGATCGTCGTCATGGAGCAGGACGCCATCATCGTGGCGCTGGGTGGGGCCGCCACCATCGAGCGGCCTCACAATGCCACACCCCACTTGAACGCAGTGATCCGTGAGGGCTGGGAACTTGCCCACACATCCCACGTGTTCGTGCTGCAGGAGCAGCAGTCCCAGGACAAGACGTTGTCGTCAGGGCAGAACGTCGCGGTGAAGGGCCACACCGTCGGCTACTACCTGTTCCGCCGCTGCGACCCCCATCGGGCCGCGGCCGACGAGCCGTGGGTGGAGGATGCTCCCACCGCCAGCTGACAGGCGGCAGCCTTCTGCTACAGGGGCGTCAGGCCGGTGGCCTGGCCGCCCCCGCATGATTAACGGGGCAAGCGACTATGAACCGCTCCGGGTCTGTTGGAGGCTCGATTCCCTGAGAGAGGATCGAGTTCATGGCCCGTCCTTCCCCTTACCCTGCCGAGCTTCGTGAGCGTGCGGTGCGCATGGTCGCGGAGATCCGCCCCAACTACCCGACCGAGTGGGCCGCGATGAAGGCGGTCGCCGCGAAGCTGGGTGTCGGTGCCGCCGAGACGGTGCGGACCTGGGTCCGCAAGGCCCAGGTCGACGCCGGCCATCGCCCCGGTGTGACCACGGAGGAGGCCGCGGAGATCAAGCGGCTGAGGGCCGAGAACGCCGAGCTGCGGAGAGCGAACGAGATCCTCAGGGCGGCCTCGGCTTTCGCGGCCGAACTCGACCGGCCGTCGAAGCGCTCGTAGCGTTCATCGACGAGCACCTACTACGCCGCCAGGAAGCGGGCGCCCAGTGCACGGTCGGTGCGGGACGCGGAGCTGAAGACGCAGATCAGCCGTGTCCACGCCGTCAATTTCAGCGTCTATGGGGTGCGGAAGGTCTGGAGACAGCTGCACTGCGAAGGCATACCGGTGGCCCGCTGCACCGTCGCCCGGCTGATGCGCGACCTCGGCCTCCAGGGCATCCGCCGCGGCCGCGGCATCCGCACCACCGTCCGTGATGACGGCCATGACAGGGCCGATGACTTGCTGCAACGCGACTTCACCGCCTCGCGCCCGAACGAGCGATGGGTCGCCGACTTCACCTACGTGGCCACCCGGTCCGGGATCGTCTACGTCGCCTTCGTCATCGACGTGTTCTCCCGGGCGATCGTCGGCTGGTCCGCGGCCACCAGCAAGCGGGCCAAGCTCGTCCTGGACGCTCTCGACATGGCGTTATGGCGCCGCGACCGAGCCGGGAACCCGGCCGGACCTGGGCTGATACATCATTCCGATGCGGGCAGTCAGTACACGTCGTTCGCCTTCACCGCCCACCTCCTCGAGGCCGGCATCGACGCCTCGATCGGCACCGTCGGCGACGCCCTGGACAACGCCCTCATGGAGTCCCAGATCGGCCTCTACAAAACCGAGCTGATCAAGCCCCGCAAGCCCTGGCACGGCCTGCCCGACGTCGAGCTCGCGACTGCCGAATGGGTCGACTGGTTCAACAACCAGCGTCTCCACACCGCGATCGGGAGCATCCCGCCCCACGAGCACGAGACCAACTACTACGCTCAACACCAGCCCCAACCGGCGGCTGGAGCCAACGCATAGAGCCTCCACCGATCCCGGAGCGGTTCAGGTCAGCGGGGTGGTGTGCCGATGCGAAGCGCCTGGTCGTCGCGGTGGTGTTCTCTACGCGCCACGCTTCGTCCGAGGAGCCTCGCTCGGTCCCGTATCGTGCCATGAGCTGGCTAGCATGTCTCGTGGCTGATCTATGCCCGAAGGGGTGAACGCGGCACGCGGTGGCGCAAGCTGGTCTGTTTCCAGTAGGCCCTGCTGGCGTTGGCGCACCTGCGCAAGAACGAAACGTTGCCCCAGCTCGCGGCAAGGTTCGGGATCTCCACCGCAACCGCCTGGCGATACGTGGATGAGACCGTCGAGATCCAGGCCTCCTGAGCGCCCGGCCTGCAGGAGGCCCTCGTCGGCCTGGCGACGGATACTTCGTCATCGTCGACGGCACGCTCATCCCGATTGACCGCATCGCCGCGGACCAGCCGTACTACTCCCAGAAGCACCACAAGCACGGCATGAACGTCCAGGTCATCGCGCGACCGGACGGCACCCTGTGGTTCTCCCGCGCCACCCCGGGCCGCACCCACGACCTCACCGCGGCCCGCGCCCACGGCATCGTCCAGGCCTGCCTGACCCGGCAGATCCTCGTGCTCGCGGACGCGCCTACCAGAGCACCGGAGCCACCTTCCGCACCCCGTTCAACCACCACAGCGAACAACCCGATCAGTACCAGCAGTTCAACCGAGACCACGCCCGACTCACGGCACCCGGTGAACGAGCCTTCGCTCAGCTCAAGACCCGAAAGCTACTGCGGCAGGCCCGCTGTTCCACCCGCCGCATCGGCGCAGCAGTCCAAGCCGTCCATACCCTGCGGACCTGCGCATATTCGCGATGAAAACGGTTCAATGAACGACACCGGTGGCCACTGCGGACAACGACGCAGTACCGCTGCGGTGGTTCAGCCTGCCAGGATGAGTGCTATGACTCCTTCCTTGACTCGGACCCTGCCACGTATGGCCCGTGTACTAGGCGAACATGCACCAGCTTCTGCGCGCTGTCTGCGTTCTCCAGCCAGCGGCGACGAGATCGAGGCTGCGCAAGAACGCATGGGGGTGGTTTTCCCTGCAGACCTTGTTGAGTGGTTTTTGTTCGCGGATGGCTTGGAACCGAAGGTCGGTGTTGGAGCCCTCCTGCCTCCTATGCATTTGCCCCCCAGCGCGGCTCGCACGGTTGACCTGTGGCAGAGACGGCTCGAGGATTCCCCGGTGGTCGATCCGGTATCGGAGAACCGGTCCGCCGGCTCTGCAATTCAGGGGTTCGACCGCCTTTTCGTCCCTGTTGGCGACGACACCACAGGCGACCTCTTTGTCGCTGATCTACGTCCGGGTGAGATGCGCGGGTGTGTTTTGAACTGGGGGCAGGTCGATGGTCATGCGGGGGCACCAATTTGGTCAAGTGTCACTCAGATGTGGGCCGATGTTGCCCAGGCGCTGGAGACGAGTGCACTGGCGGGCGATTGCCCTGACAAGGACCCACATCTGACAAGCAACGGGTGTGCTGCAGTGTTCTCAGAAAGCGGCGTGCTTGAATGGGAGTTCTGACGAACAGGGCGCCTGTGCGGGTCAAAGCGCCCTGTCCGATCACGGAATGATCGTCACGTAGAACTCGTCGTTTTCGCCATCGATGATCCGATTATTGTTGTAATACGTGGCGAGCTGCGATCCTGCCCTTCCGTTGTCGTTCGCGGGGACCGCCAAGGCCGAGAAATTGTTGGCCGCAGCATCGGGCTCGTAGATCGAACGTGCCGATCCTTCGTACGTGGAGGCGAATGGGTACTCATCGCACTCCAGTCCCTTGGAAGCGTAATTGGGGTCGACTCCTGCGCACACCTTGACTACCTCACGCCGGTTGGCGTTGTATCGGTTGAGGTTCGTCTGTCCCAGGCTCTTTTGCAGCCGGTGTAGGGGGTCGGATGCGCTTCCTCCCGGGACGTTCTTGTCGGGATTGGCAGGCAGGGTGGCGGAAGGCTGAGTGAACGCCTTCTTTAGGTGGTCGGCCACTGCCTTCTCTTCAGCTGTTGCCGCCGTACTGTAGCGGAGAGGGCTGACGTTGTAGCTGAAGGTGGCACCACCGCTGTGCAGTGGGTCAGCTGGCTTGTAGTTGGGCAGGTAGGCGGAGTTGTCCCAGCGCACCCCGAAGGAGGAGAACTCCAATTCCTCCCAAGGGCGGACGTCTACCCAGGGCTTCGGGGCTTCAAATTCGAATTCCATGTTCCAGACGGCCCATACTCCATCGTCCGGCGTCAAGCCTTGGCCCACGGGCGCCTGACGAGAGATCATGAAGTGTGGGTTGGCTTTGATCTCGGCAACGGTCCGCGGGCCCGGGTCCAGACCGCCCTGGGTCAACTCGGCCCAGTCGGGGATACTCACATAGTCTGGGTTGGATCCTACGAGCGTTGCGTCGATCGCGTTAATTCCGGTAGCAAAGAAGTCGGAGAAATAGTAGTCGAATTGGATCACCCGAGAATTCTCAGCTATCGCCCCGATAGCAGTCGCGGTCATCTGCGTGAACCCGACAGGCTTACCGTTCTGGAGCCATTCGATGGTGAACCATTGCGACTCGCACATGGCGAATCGAGACGGTATCCACATGCTGGCGTCCGCAGCTGTGTGGTCTTTGCATTCTTCCAGTGTGATTGTGCGCTTCACGGGATCAGTGACTTGGATGGAAACTTCACCCGGTGGGGTTGTGGTCTCGGTAGAGGCTTGGACATGCTCAGGGCCGAGGCCCGTCGGCCCTGTTCGGTGTGCAACGCTGTTTGTGGATCGAGCGGCACTGGGGCGGTCGACAAGACCTAGCTCTTGGGGCGAGGGACTGCTGCAGGGTTGGGTGACATCTGAATCTGGCTTGCCGTCAGGCGGTCTGGAAGGATGGAGCAATGCCCAAGCCGTATCCCCAGGTGTTCCGTGAGGACGTCGTGCGGGTGGCGCGT
>NZ_JACADT010000215.1:0-7416 GCF_013421635.1 Streptomyces sp. UH6
CCCGCAGCCGCCGCACCGTCTCGTCGTCGGCGAGTCCGCCGCCCACGCAGATGGCGTCGGCGCCCGCCGCGACGGCGAGCACGCTGCCGCGCTCGATGCCGTACGTGGCGGCGATCGCGCGCATCTCCATGCCGTCGGTGACGATCAGCCCGTCGTAGCCCAGTTCCCGGCGCAGCAGCCCCCCGAGGATCCGCTGCGACAGGGTGGCCGGGAACTCGGGGTCGAGGGCCGGGACGAGGATGTGCGCGCTCATCACGGCACGCGACCCGGCCGCGACCGCCGCCCGGAACGGCGCGAGTTCCCTCTCGCGCAGCACCTCGGCATCGATGTCGATCCGCGGCAGCGCGTGGTGCGAGTCGACCGCGGTGTCCCCGTGGCCGGGGAAGTGCTTGGTGCAGGCGGCGACGCCCGCGGACTGCAGGCCCTCGACGTAGGCCGCGGTGTGCCGGGCGACCAGGGCGGGGTCGGCGCCGAAGGAGCGCACCCCGATCACCGGGTTGGCGGCGTTGGAGTTGATGTCGGCGGACGGCGCCCAGTTGAGGTTGACGCCGCACTCCGCGAGCCGACGCCCCAGCTCGGCGGCGACCCGGCGGGTGAGGTCGACGTCGTCCACCGCGCCCAGCGCGTGGTTGCCGGGGAAGGAGGAACCGGTGCGGACCTCCAGGCGAGTGACGTCGCCGCCCTCCTCGTCGATGGCGACGAGGACGTCCTCACGCTCCTGGCGCAGCCGTGCCGTCAGCGCGGCGAGCTGCTCCGGGGAGGCGATGTTGCGTCCGAACAGGCCGACCGAGGCGAGTCCCTCGCCCAGCCGGCGCAGCAGCCAGTCGGGGGCGGTGGTGCCGGTGAAGCCCGGCTGGAGGACGGTCAGCGCGTCCCGGGTGAGCGTGTCCATGCGTGGTGCCGTGGTGGTCATCGGCGGGTCACCCCTTCACCGCGCCCGAGGTCAGCCCGGCGACGGCCCTGCGCTGCAGGAAGACGAAGACGATCAGGATGGGCACGGCGAACAGCGAGGACGCGGCCATGGTGGCGCCCCAGTTGTCGCCGAAGATGGTCTGGAAGCTGGTGAGCCACAGCGGCAGGGTCTGCATCTCGACGTCCTTGTTGAGGATCAGCACCATCGGGAACTCGTTCCAGGCGGTGATGAAGCCGAACAGGGAGGTCGCCATCAGGCCGGGCGCCAGCAGCGGGAAGATCACCTTGACGAACGCCTGCGGCCGGCTGCAGCCGTCCACCATGGCGGACTCCTCCAGTTCCCTGGGCACCGCGGCGACGTAGCCGCGCAGCGTGAGGATCGTGAAGGGGAGCACCATCACCATGTAGAACAGGGTGAGCGGCACCAGGCTGTTGAGCATGTCGGCGTCACGCACGATCAGGTAGATCGCGATGACCATGACCTCCCAGGGGGCCATCTGCGCGATCATGAAGGCGACGACGAACCCGCGCCGGCCCTTGAACTTCATCCGGGCCAGCGCGAAGGACGCGGCCAGGCCGATCACCAGGGACATCAGCACGGCCAGCACGGTGACCGTGACGGAGTTGCCCACCAGCGTCCAGAAGTGGTCCGCCGCGAACGCGGTGCGGAAGTTCTCCAGCGTGCCGTCGAGCGGCAGGAAGACCGGGGTCTCGGAGACGATGTCGCCACGCTGCTTGAACGCGGTGGAGAACATCCAGTAGACGGGGAAGACGAAGACGACGAAGAGCAGCACGGCAAGGGTGCCTGGCCATGTGCGGGCGAACAGCGAGCGGTTCACAGCTCGTCCTCCCCTTGCTTGAGCACGGTACGCAGGTAGTAGGCGGTCAGCACCAGCAGGATGGCGATGGTCAGGAACGAGATCGCCGCGCCCATGCCGTAGTGCTGGTTGCCGGGCCCTTCGACGAAGGCGTAGAGCGGCAGGATCTCGGTCAGCCGGTCCGGTCCGCCGCGGTTGATGGCGTACACCTGGGTGAGGGCCTTGAAGACCCAGATGACCTCGAGGAAGGTCGTCGCCCACAGGAACGGCCTGATGTGCGGGAAGGTCACCGAGGTGAAGCTCTTCCAGGCGCCGGCGCCGTCCAGCGAGGCGGCCTCGTAGAGCTCCTTGGAGATCGTGGTCGTCGCCGCGTAGAGGTTGATCGCGACGAACGGGATCGACTGCCAGACGATCAGCAGGATGATCACCGAGAAGGTGGAGACCTGGCTGCCGAACCAGTTGTAGTCGGCCATGGACTCCCAGCCGAGCTGGGCCAGGATCCAGTTGACGACGCCGAACCGCTGGGCGAACAGCCACTGGAAGACGGTGGTGCCGGCGATGGTCGGCATGGCCCAGGCGAGGACCAGGCCGAGCAGCAGCAAGGTGCGCATACGGCGGCCGAGGCGGGCCAGCAGCAGGCCGATCAGGGTGCCCAGCACCATGATCAGCACCACGTTGATCGAGGTGAAGACGATCGACCGCAGCGTGACGCGCCAGAAGATCTCGCTGCCGAGGGCCTCCTGGTAGTTGCTGAACCCGGTCCACTCGGTGAGGTGCTGGATGAGCTGGCGCGGGTTGAGGTTCTGGAACGAGATGACCAGGTTCTTGACCAGCGGCCAGCCCAGCAGCACCGCCGTGGCGAGCAGCGACGGGATCAGCAGCAGGTAGGGGGCGGACGACTCGCCGCGCCGCTTGGGGCGGCCGCTCCCCGAGCCGTTGGGGATCTTGACGGACACGGGGGACCCGGCAGCCGGGTCCGCGTCCAAGCGCTCGGTCTGCGCAGTCACAACACACTCCGTGAAGTCATCGAGACATGGCCGGGGGCGGCCTCAGGGCCGCCCCCGGCGTCACATCGCTCAGCTGGTCTGCGCGAGACGCTTGTTGATCTCGTCCTCGACCTGCTTGGCGGCCTCGGCGGGCGACTTTCCGTTCAGGACGGCCGTCAGGTACGTCTTGATCGGGTTGGGGTCGTTCTCCACCGGGGCCCAGGACGGGATCAGCGGAGTGGTGCCACCGAACGCGGCGGCCGGGGCGGCGGCCTCGGCGGCGGCGTTGCCGGTCAGGTTGGAGTTGAGCGCCTCCTTGTTCGGAAGGACGCCGTTCTCCTTGGCCAGCTGGCCCTCGTACTTGTCGGACAGCGCGAGCTTCAGGAACTCCTTGGCGAGCTCCTGCTTCTTGCTGCCCGCGGCGACGGCCAGGTTGGAGCCGCCGAGGAAGACGCCCTCGGGCTTCTCGGCGGTGTCACCGGGGATGGTGAAGTAGCCGATCTTGTCCTCGATGGACTTGTCCGCCTCGATGGCGATGCCGGCTTCCCAGCCCATGCCGATGAAGGCGCCGACGTTGCCCTTGCCGAAGACCTCACCCTGCTGCGGGGTGGCCTCGTCCTTGTCCTTGGGGGCCTTGGAGTAGGACTGGAACTTCTTGTAGAGCTCGGCCGCCTCGGCGACCTTCGGGTCGGAGAGGTTGGAGACCCACTTGTCCCCGTCCTTCTTGACCAGCTCCGCGCCCTTGCCGATGGTCAGGCCGGTGAAGAAGTACCAGTTCTGGCCGGGCAGGTAGATCGGCTCGGCGTCGGTCTTCTTCTCGATGGCGTCGAGGGCCTTGAAGAAGTCGTCCCGGGTCTTCGGGGTCTCCTTGATGCCGGCCTCGTCCCAGATCTCCTTGTTGTAGATCACCACGCGGTTGGCGAAGTACCAGGGAGCGGCGTACTGGACACCGTCGTAGACGGAGGACTTGTTGAGGGCCTCGGTCCACTCGCCGCCGATCTCGGCCTTGAGGTCGGTCAGGTCGGCGAGACCGCCGGTGGCCGCGTAGGCGGGCGTCTGGGTGTTGCCGATCTCCAGGACGTCCGGCGGGTTGCTCTCCGAGAGGGCGGTGGTGACCTTCTGCTGGATCCCGTTCCACTGCTGGATCTCGATCTTGAGCTTCGCGCCGGTCTTCTTCTCGAACTCGGCGGTCAGGTCCTTCTGCCACTGCTCGGGCGTCGACCCGTCCATCGCCCAGACGGTCAGGGTCTCGCCCTTGAAGCCGTCCTTGCCGGACTTGGCATCGTCAGTGCCGTCCGAGCCACCGCACGCCGCGACGGAGACCATCATGCCCGCGGCGACCGCCGCGGCTGTCAGCTTGCGCTTCACGCCACCCTCCTCAGGGATGCCACATACCCCCCTGCCCACCTCGGTGCCGAAGAGCCGCGTGCTGCTGCCGACGTGTACTGCCCGTGGGGCCGGGACCTGGACCAATGGTGTAGACCAGTAGGGGGAGCTTGGCCCAGACCAATAGGGCTGTCAAGGAGTCGGAACACAGGCACGGAGGTCCGTGACGCTTCCGAGATATGCAGGGTTCCTGCGGGATTCGCTCCCGGGGCGACCTCCGCGCGAGGATGGGCGGGCGGGTAGACCAATCATCGCAGTGGCGCTATGGACTAGACCAAAGCGAGCGGCCGACGGTATACAGGATCTTCGCGGGGATCACGGAGCGTAGGCGCTCCCCCTCCTCACCCCCCACGGAAGGCCCCGACGAGAGGCGGAAGATGAGCACCGACGTCAGCAGCGCCGAGGGCGAGGGCGGAGCCGTCGTCCGGACCGCGCGCGTGCCCAAGTACTACCGCCTGAAGAAGCACCTGCTGGAGATGACCGAGACCCTGCCGCCCGGCACCCCGGTCCCCCCGGAGCGGACCCTCGCCGCGGAGTTCGACACCTCCCGCACCACGGTCCGCCAGGCGCTCCAGGAGCTGGTGGTGGAGGGCCGGCTGGAGCGCATCCAGGGCAAGGGCACCTTCGTCGCCAAACCGAAGGTCGCCCAGTCCCTGCAACTCACCTCGTACACCGAGGACATGCGCGCCCAGGGCCTCGAACCCACCTCGCAGCTGCTGGACATCGGGTACATCACCGCCGACGACACGCTGGCCGGGCTGCTGGACATGACCCCCGGCGGACGGGTGCTGCGCATCGAGCGGCTGCGCATGGCCGACTCCGAGCCGATGGCGATCGAGACCACCCACCTGTCGGCCAAGCGCTTCCCCGCACTGCGCCGCAGCCTGGCCAAGTACACGTCCCTGTACACGGCACTGGCCGAGGTCTACGACGTCCGGCTCTCCGAGGCGGAGGAGACCATAGAGACCTCGCTGGCCACGCCGCGGGAGGCCGGGCTGCTCGGCACCGACGTGGGCCTTCCGATGCTGATGCTCTCCCGTCATTCGCTGGACATGGACGGCGGACCGGTGGAATGGGTGCGTTCGGTCTACCGCGGCGACCGGTACAAGTTCGTCGCCCGGCTGCGGCGCCCGGAGGACTGACCGCGCCGACGCGGCCCCGCACGCACGCTTACCGATTCGCAACGCGAACGAGGCTATCCAGGTGTGTGCCGCGTCACTTACATTGCCGACGCCAATCAGCCAGAGGCAATGGAGCTGTTCGATGTCCGAATCATCAGGGGCAGGCGGAGGGACGGTGACCCCCGTGCGGGTCGTCATCGCGCTGTGCCTGCTCGCGCCCTTCGTGGCGATGCTGTGGGTGGGGTCCTACGCGAAGGTCGAACCGACCTTCATCGGCATCCCGTTCTTCTACTGGTACCAGATGGCGTGGGTCCTGATCTCCACCGCGCTCACCATGGTCGCCTACGTCCTGTGGCGCCGTGACCAGCGTGGTCGCGCCGCCTCCCGTCACTCCTCCACGAAGGACGGGGGTGCGTCGTCATGACCGAGGGCGTGAACGTCGTCGCACTGGTCGTCTTCTGCCTCTTCTTCGTCGCCGTCACCGTGATGGGCTTCCTGGCGGCGAAGTGGCGCAAGGCCGCGAACGAGAACTCGCTGGACGAATGGGGCCTGGGCGGCCGCTCGTTCGGCACCTGGATCACCTGGTTCCTGCTGGGCGGCGACCTCTACACCGCGTACACCTTCGTCGCCGTCCCCGCGGCCATCTACGCGGGTGGCGCGGCCGGCTTCTTCGCGGTGCCGTACACCATCCTGGTGTACCCGCTGATCTTCACCTTCCTGCCGCGCCTGTGGTCGGTCTCGCACCGTCACGGCTACGTGACCACCTCGGACTTCGTCCGCGGCCGGTACGGCTCCAAGGGCCTCTCCCTCGCGGTGGCGGTCACCGGCATCCTCGCCACGATGCCGTACATCGCCCTGCAGCTCGTCGGCATCCAGGCGGTGCTGGACGTGATGGGCGTCGGCGGCGGGGAGAACACCCACTGGTTCATCAAGGACCTGCCGCTGCTCATCGCCTTCGGTGTGCTGGCCGCCTACACGTACTCCTCCGGCCTGCGGGCTCCCGCGCTGATCGCGTTCGTCAAGGACACCCTGATCTACCTCGTGATCGCCGTGGCGATCATCTACATCCCGATCAAGCTCGGCGGCTTCGACGCCATCTTCGAGGCGGCGAGCGGCAAGTTCGAGGCCATCAACCCGGTCACCGAGAAGCCGACCGGCGCCCTCGTGCCGGCCGAGCCGGGCCAGTGGACCTACGCCACCCTGGCGCTCGGCTCCGCGCTCGCGCTGTTCATGTACCCGCACTCGATCACCGCGACGCTCTCCTCCAAGAGCCGTGAGGTCATCCGCCGCAACACCACCATCCTGCCGCTCTACTCGCTGATGCTGGGCCTGCTGGCGCTGCTCGGCTTCATGGCCATCGCGGCCGGCATCCAGGTGGCCAACGGCCAGCTGGCCATCCCGCAGCTCTTCGAGAACATGTTCCCGAGCTGGTTCGCCGGCGTCGCCTTCGCCGCCATCGGCATCGGCGCGCTGGTCCCGGCGGCGATCATGTCCATCGCCGCGGCCAACCTGTTCACCCGGAACATCTACAAGGACTTCCTGAAGCCGGACGCCACGCCGGAGCAGGAGACCAAGGTCTCGAAGATCGTCTCGCTGCTGGTGAAGGTCGGCGCGCTGGTCTTCGTCCTCGGCATGGACAAGACGGTCGCCATCAACTTCCAGCTGCTGGGCGGCATCTGGATCCTCCAGACCTTCCCCGCCCTGGTCGGCGGCCTGTTCACCCGCTGGTTCCACCGCTGGGCCCTGATCGCCGGCTGGGCGGTCGGCATGATCTACGGCACCTACCAGGCGTACCTGGTCTCCTCCCCGACGCAGAAGCACTTCGGCGGCTCCTCCGCCGAGATGCCGCTGATCGGCGAGATCGGCTACATCGGCTTCACCGCCATCGTCCTGAACGTGCTCGTCACGGTGGTCCTCACCTTCGTCCTCCGCGCCGCCAAGGCCCCGGACGGCGTGGACGAGACCAGCCCGTCGGACTACACCGCGGACGCCGGCGACCAGGGCGTCGACCCGGAACTCCCGCCGGTCACCGCGCCCACGCACTGACCCGGCCCGTCCGTTCCGATTCCGCGGCCCCGCGCACCCACGTGCCCGGGGCCGCGAGCTTGCCGGGCCTCGGTCCCTGGGGCTTCCGCCCCGCTCGCCCACGGTCCCCCGGAGGCCTCCTGCCTCCGGCCCGGCTCCCAGGCTCCG
>NZ_JACADT010000216.1:0-7380 GCF_013421635.1 Streptomyces sp. UH6
CCTGGCCGGGCGCCGGCTGCTGACGCGCCGCGAGACGTCGGCCGACGGACGGGCCGTGTTCGAGGAGGGCGCCGGCGGGGGCGACGGCCCGTACCGCGAACGCTGGGCCCACGACAGGGTGGTGCGCTCCACCCACGGGGTGAACTGCACCGGGTCGTGTTCCTGGATGGTGTACGTGAAGGACGGGCTGATCACCTGGGAGCACCAGGCCACCGACTACCCGTCGATCGGCGCCGACTGCCCGGAGTACGAGCCGCGCGGCTGTCCCCGGGGGGCGTCGTTCTCCTGGTACACCTACTCCCCCAGCCGGGTCCGCTATCCCTACGTGCGCGGCGAGTTGCTGAAGCTGTGGCGGGAGGCCCGCCGCAGGCTGGGGGATCCGGTGGCGGCCTGGGCGGAGATCACCGGCGATCCGGCGAAGGCCCGCGCGTACAAGCGGGCGCGCGGCAAGGGCGGCCTGGTGCGGGCCGACTGGAACGAGGTGTCGGAGCTGGTCGCCGCCGCCCACGTGCACACGATCCAGCGGTACGGCCCGGACCGGGTGGCGGGCTTCTCCCCGATCCCGGCGATGTCGATGGCCTCCTTCGCGGCGGGGGCCCGTTTCCTGTCGCTGATCGGCGGCACCCTGCTCTCCTTCTACGACTGGTACGCGGACCTGCCGATCGCCTCGCCGCAGGTGTTCGGCGACCAGACGGACGTGCCGGAGGCCGCCGACTGGTGGAACGCCGGCTACCTGGTGATGTGGGGCTCCAACATCCCCGTCACCCGCACGCCGGACGCGCACTTCCTCACCGAGACCCGGTACAACGGCACCAAGGTCGTCGCGGTCAGCCCGGACTACGCGGACAACGTGAAGCACGCCGACGAGTGGCTGGCCCCGCACCCCGGTACCGACGGGGCGCTGGCGATGGCGATGGGCCACGTCGTCCTCCGCGAGTTCCTCGTCGACCGGCGGGTCCCCTACTTCCGCGACTACCTGCGCACCTGCACCGACGCCCCGTTCCTGGTGACGCTGCGGGAACACGGGGCGGGGCTGGTGCCCGACCGGTTCCTGACCGCCGAGGACCTGGGGCAGGGCGGTCGGGAGGAGAACGCCGCCTTCAAGACCGTCCTGGTGGATGACGCGACCGGCGAACCGGTCGTCCCGGCGGGGTCGTTGGGGCACCGCTGGGACAAGGAGCGGCCCGGCCGCTGGAACCTGGACCTCCAGGGGGTGGAGCCCCGGCTCTCCTTGCTGGACGACGCGGACGGCGCGGGCGGCCCGGGCGGTGCGGGCGGCGGGGACGGCGCGGGCGGCGGCGTGGAGACCGTCGAGGTGGTGCTTCCCCGGTTCGACGAGGGCGCCACCGAGGGCGGCTCGACCATGGTCCGCGGGGTTCCGGTCCGCCGGATCGGCGGCCGGACGGTCACCACCGTCTTCGACCTGCTCCTCGCCCAGTACGGCGTCTCGCGGCCCGGGCTGCCCGGGGACTGGCCGTCCTCCTACGAGGACGCCTCCCGGCCGTACACCCCGGCCTGGCAGGAGACGATCACCTCGGTGCCGGCCGAGCAGGCCGCCCGGATCGCCCGGGAGTTCGCCCGCAACGCCGAGCGCACCCGGGGTCGTTCGATGATCGCCATGGGCGCGGGCACCAACCACTGGTTCCATTCCGACACCATCTACCGTGCGTTCCTGGCCCTGACGACCATGACCGGATGCCAGGGTGTCAACGGGGGCGGCTGGGCGCACTACGTCGGGCAGGAGAAGATCCGTCCGGTCACCGGCCTGCAGCACCTGGCCTTCGCCTTCGACTGGCAGCGTCCCACGCGGCACATGGCGGGCACCTCCTACTGGTACCTCAACACCGACCAGTGGCGCTACGAGGCGTTCGGACCGGACGAGCTGGCCTCGCCCACCGGTGCGGGCCGGTTCCGGGGCAAGGGGTTCGCCGACTGTCTCGCCCAGGCGGTGCGGCTCGGCTGGACGCCCGGCCACCCGGGGTTCAACCGCAACCCGCTGGACCTCGCCGACGAGGCCGCGGCGGCGGGAACACCGGTCGCCGACCACGTCGTCGGGCAACTGGCCTCCGGCGAGCTGCGGTTCGCCGTGGAGGACCCCGACGACCCGGCCAACTTCCCCCGGGTGCTGACCGTCTGGCGGGCCAACCTGCTCGGCTCCTCCGGCAAGGGCAACGAGTACTTCCTGCGCCACCTGCTCGGCGCGGACAGCGCCGTCCGCAGCGAGGAGACCCCGCCGGAGCTGCGGCCCGAGGAGGTGGTGTGGCGCGAGGAGGCGCCGGAGGGCAAGCTCGACCTGCTGGTCGCCATGGACTTCCGGATGACCTCCACCGGTCTGTTCGCCGACGTGGTGCTGCCGGCCGCGACCTGGTACGAGAAGGACGACCTGTCCAGCACGGACATGCACCCGTTCGTGCACGCCTTCACCCCCGCGATCAGCCCGCCGTGGCAGGCCCGCACCGACTACGACGCCTTCCTCACCATCGCCGACCGGTTCTCCGAGCTGGCGAAGGACCGTCTGGGCAGGCGGACCGACGTCGTCGCGGTGCCGCTGCTGCACGACACCCCGGACGAACTGGCCCAGCCGGGCGGGGTGGTGCGCGACTGGAAGGCGGGCGAGTGCGACCCGGTGCCCGGCCGCACCATGCCCAGGCTGGTCACGGTGGAGCGGGACTTCGGGGCCGTCGCCGAGAAGATGCGCGCGGTGGGCCCGCTGCTGGACACCCTGGGCACCACCACCAAGGGCGTGACGGTCCGTCCCGACCGGGAGATCGAGGACCTGCGGCGCCGTCTGGGCACCGTCCGGGACGGCGTGGCGGCCGGCCGGCCCTCGCTGGCCACGGCCTCCGACATGTGCGAGGCGATCCTCGCCCTGTCCGGCACCACCAACGGCCGCCTGGCCACCGAGGGTTTCCGGGAGCTTGAGCGGCAGACCGGCGCGAAGGGGCTGGTGGAACTGGCCGCGGAACGGGAGGCGGAGCGGATCACCTTCGCCGACACCCGGGTCCAGCCGCGGGCGGTGATGACCTCCTACGAGTGGTCGGGCAGCGAGACCGGCGGGCGGCGCTACTCACCCTTCGTGATCAACGTCGAGCACCGCAAGCCCTGGCACACCCTCACCGGCCGCCAGCACTTCTTCGTCGACCACGACTGGATGACCGAGCTGGGCGAGCAACTGCCCGTCTACCGCCCGCCGCTGGACGCCCGCCGCCACTACGGCGACGAGCACCTGCGCGACGGCGCGGCGGAGGTCACGGTCCGCTACCTGACACCGCACTCGAAGTGGTCCATCCACTCCGAGTACCAGGACAACGCCTACATGCTGGCACTCTCCCGGGGCGGCCCGGTCATCTGGATGTCCACCCGGGACGCCGCGCGGATCGGCGTGAAGGACAACGACTGGATCGAGGCCTACAACCGCAACGGCGTGGTGGCGGCCCGGGCGGTGGTCTCCCACCGGATGCCCGAGGGGACCGTGTACATGTACCACGCCAAGGACCGCACGGTGAACGTGCCGAGGACCGAGGTCGGCGGCAGGCGGGGCGGCATCCACAACTCGCTGACCCGGCTCCTGCTCAAGCCCACCCATCTGGCGGGCGGCTACGCCCAGTTCACCTACGCCTTCAACTACTACGGCCCCACGGGCAACCAGCGCGACGAGGTCACCGTCGTCCGCAGGCGCAGCACGCCGGTGGAGTACTGAGATGCCGGAGAACCCGGCCGGAGAACCCGAGATGCCGGAGAACCTGACATGCGCGTGATGGCACAGATCGCCATGGTGATGAACCTGGACAAGTGCATCGGGTGTCACACCTGTTCGGTCACCTGCAAGCAGACCTGGACCAACCGCACCGGGGTCGAGTACGCCTGGTTCAACAACGTCGAGACCAAGCCCGGCATCGGCTACCCCCGCCGCTACGAGGACCAGGAGCGGTGGAAGGGCGGCTGGGCCCTGGACCGGCGCGGCCGGCTGGTGCTGCGGTCCGGGGGGCGGGTACGGCGGCTGCTGTCGCTGTTCTCCAATCCGGACCTGCCGGCCATCGACGACTACTACGAGCCGGTCACCTACGACTACGACAACCTGGTGAGCGCCCCCGCCGGGCAGCATGTGCCGGTGGCCCGGCCCCGCTCGGTGCTCACCGGCGAGCCCACGGCGATCACCTGGGGCGCCAACTGGGAGGACGACCTCGGCGGTGCGGCCGAACACGCCGCCGGTGACCCGAACCTGACGGGCGGGCTCGCCGAGAAGGTGCGGTTCGAGTTCGAGCAGACCTTCATGTTCCACCTGCCCCGGCTGTGCGAGCACTGCCTCAACCCGGCCTGCGTCTCGGCCTGCCCGTCGGGGGCGATGTACAAGCGGGTGGAGGACGGCATCGTCCTGGTCGACCAGGACCGCTGCCGGGGCTGGCGGATGTGCGTCACCTCCTGCCCGTACAAGAAGGTGTACGTCAACCACGCCACCGGCAAGGCGGAGAAGTGCACGTTCTGCTTCCCCCGCGTCGAGGCCGGCCGGCCCACCGTGTGCTCCGAGACCTGCGTGGGCCGGCTCCGGTACCTGGGCCTGCTGCTGTACGACGCGGACCGGGTGGGTGAGGCCGCGGCGACGCCCGACGAGAAGGACCTGCTGGACGCGCAGCGCGGGGTCTTCCTCGACCCGCGCGACCCCGAGGTCGCGGCGGCGGCCCGGGAGTCGGGCATCCCCGAGGACTGGCTGGAGGCCGCCCGCCGCTCCCCGGTGTACGAGCTGGTGGTCCGCCACCGGGTGGCGCTGCCGCTGCACCCGGAGTACCGGACGCTGCCCATGGTCTGGTACGTGCCGCCGCTCTCCCCCGTGCTGGACGCCGTCGGGCAGGCGGGCGGCGAGGCGGAGAACCCCGACCACGTCTTCGCGGCCGTCACCCGGCTGCGGATCCCGCTGGAGTACCTGGCCGGCCTGTTCACCGCCGGGGACGCCGACGTGGTCGCCGGGGTGCTGATGAAGCTGACCGCCCTGCGCTCCTTCATGCGCGGCCGGGCCCTGGGCGGCGACGGCGATCCCGCCCTGCTGGAGCCGGTCGGGCTGACCGCCCGCGACGCCGAGGACCTGCCCGCCCTGGTGGAGCTCGCCCAGTTCGCGGAGGGCCGCACCGGCCTGGCCGAGCTGACCGCCTACCTCGACGCCCGCGCGGCCACGCTCACCGCGGGCGGAGCGGCCGGAGGCCGACACGATGACCGCACTTGACCTGACCGGCCTGCGCACCCGTCCCGCGCAGGTCTGGGGCGCCGTCCGTCTGGTGCCGCTCGTGCGGGACGAGCCCGTCGGGGATCTCCGGCTGAGCGCGCGGCTGTACGGCGACGCCGCCGGCCTGGTGGACCTCGGGCGGGGCGGCGCCTACTTCTCGTACGTGCCGCACGGTTTCGTCGCCACCTGGACCCGTGACGGCTCCCCGGCCGCCGCCTACGGCACCCGGCTGTCCGCCGGTGGCGACTGCGCGCCCGCCGACGTGATGCCCCTGCGCGTCCACCGCCGCATGGCCCGCCGGGAGACCAAGGAGCGCCTGCGGTTCCTGCCGCTGCACCTGGCGCTGGAGGGATATCTGGCGCTGCACTTCGGCGGCCCCGCCATCGCCTGGGAGGAGTGGTCCCGGCGGGCCGTCCGCCGGGGCCTTTCGCCCCGCGTGGAGCAGGCGTACACGGGCGCGCGGGTGTCCGGACTCGCGGACGCGCTGCGCGTCTTCGAGATCCACCCCGGCCAGTGCGGCCTCCTGCTGTACGTCGCCGACACCCTGGCGGCCGCGTTCGCGGTCCCGCACCCCGACGACTACCGCGCGCTGCACCCGACGCTGGTGGAGGACCTGTACGGCGAACTCGTCCACCACTACGCCCTGTTGATGCCGCCGGTGCCCGATTTCCGGGCCCGTGTCCCGGACGCCGGGATCCACGACCTGGCCGGTCTGCGGGCGGCCGCCGCCGAACAGGAGGCCGCCTGGGCCGAGTTCCACGACGGGACGATGGCCGCCGCGCTGCTGGAGGAGACGTACACCTGGCGGACGGTCCACCGGCTGGGGCGCTTCACGCTGTCCCGCTTCCTGCCCGCGTTCCGTCCCCGGCGGGAGAACCACATCGGCGAGACCGTCACCGACGGGGAGGGCAGGGTCGTCTACCTGAAGACGTTCCGGCTGTCGGAGAGCCAGGTCCGCCGCGGCCACCTCCTCAGCCGCCTCGCCGACCACGACTGGCACCTGGCCCGCACCGCGGCGGCCCTCGGCGTCACCGAGTCCCAGCTGGGACTGCGGCTGGAGAACGCCGGCTTCGGCCACCTGCTCCGCCAGGACGTCCTCGACCGGTACCGGCGGCAGGAACGCGCCGGGGGCGGGTGAACGCGCCCGGCCGGTTCCGGCGTCCGGCCGCGTCCGTCGACGGAGTCGGTTCCGCCGGTTGCGGCGATGTCCCCGGTTCCGCCGGTTGCGGCGATGTCGCCGGTACCACCGGTTCCGTCGACGCCGCCGTTCAGTCGAAGACGATCGCCGTGACCCACTCCGCCTCGCGCGCCCGGTACCCGTACCTGTCCCACAGCCCGGTGACCACGGCCGGGACGTGCGCCGCCCCGTAGACCACGGCGACGCGCAGCGCCTCGTGACGCCGCTCGGCGTGGATCTTCCCGAGCGCCTCCAGCAGCAGCCGGTCCCGCCGGTCGGTCAGGGCGTGGAGCGCGGGATCGTCGGCCAGGGCCTCGGCCCGTGCCGTCAGGGGCAGATCGTCGACTTCCAGGTCCCGGTCGAGGAGGACGCGCGGCCCGCGCAGCGCGAACACCAGGCCCAGGAGCGGCGCCGCGGCCGTGAACGCCCAGTACCTCCACCGCGACACGGCCTTCAGGTCCGCGACCACCTCGGCCGAGGTCGCGTCGGGGCGCAGCACGGGGACGCCCTCGGGAAGCACCCGCTCGTCCGTCTGCTCGACGAGGCCGTTGCGGCGCCGCAGCGGCGCGAACCGGTAGGCGAGCGTCAGCGCGTTCAAGGAGGCCGACCCGCCCCGGACCCCCTCCAGCACCACCAGGTCGCATGCCGCGAGTCTGCGGCGCACCTCCGTGTAGAAGGCCGGCGACGCCACGTGCAGCATCGGGAAGAACACGAACACGAGTGGTGTCCGTGCGTGCCGCATCGTGATCACGGCCGACCGTGCGGCGATGGCGGTGATTTCGACGATCTGCATGGCGCCCCCGTGAACCTGTGGCCGGTTCCTCGCCTCGAACGGGGGGACGAACAGCGGTCGTTCAGCGGTTCCCCGGATCCGCGGGGACCGCGGTTGCGTCGTCCTTCGCGGTGCGGGGGTGGTCCAGGTGGCGCAGCAGCACGGCGGCCTCCTCGCGGAGCCGCTCGGCCCGCTCCGCGTGCGCGGGCGAGG
>NZ_JACADT010000217.1:0-7372 GCF_013421635.1 Streptomyces sp. UH6
CGGAGGCACACCGCCCAGCGTCCGGAGGTCGCGTGCTCGTCGTCGTGCTCTCGCAGCTGGCGTGCGCCGCCGCACTGCCCGCGGCCGCGCGGCGTATCGGCCGCGGGGTCTGGGCGGTCGCCGCCCTGGTGCTCGCCGGCTCCCTGGCCTGGCTGCTCACCCGGACGGCGGCCGTCCTGGACGGCACGACGTACACCGAGACCTACGCCTGGTCCCCGACGCTCGGCCTGGAGATCGCGCTCCGTCTCGACCCCCTCGCCCTGCTGATGGCCCTGGTGGTCACCGGCGTCGGCGTCGCCGTGATGGTCTACGGCGCGTACTACCACCACCTCGGCCACGGCCGCGAGGCCGCACTGCTGCTGGCGTTCGCCGCGGTGATGCTCGGTCTGGTCCTCGCCGACCACCTCCTGCTGCTGTACGTCTTCTGGGAACTGACCAGCGTCGCCTCCTTCCTGCTGATCGCCGGACGCCGCGAGGGCGGCGACCGGCAGCGGGCCGCCGAACAGGCCCTGCTCACCACCGTCGCCGGCGGACTGGCCATGCTGTTCGGCATGGTGATGCTGGGCCGGGCGGCCGGCACCTACCGGATCTCCGCGCTGCTCGCCGACCCGCCCCCGGCCGGCGCGATGGTGACGACGGCCCTGGTGCTGATCCTGATCGGCGCGTTCGCCAAGTCCGCCCAGTTCCCGCTGCACGCCTGGCTGCCCGCCGCGATGGCCGCGCCCACCTCGGTCAGCGCCTACCTGCACGCCGCGACCATGGTCAAGGCGGGCGTCTACCTCGTCGCCCGGCTGGCCCCCGGCTTCGCCGACGTGGCGCCCTGGCGGCCGCTGGTGCTGACCGTCGGCCTCTACACCCTGGTCGTCGGGGCGTGGCGGGCGCTGCGCGAGACCGACATGAAGAGGCTGCTGGCCTACGGCACGGTCAGCGAACTCGGCATGATGATCGCCCTCTTCGGCATGGGCACCCGCACCGGCGCGATCGGCGGGGCGGTGCTGCTGCTCTCCCACGCCCTGTTCAAGGGCTCCCTGTTCATGGTGGTCGGCGTGGTCGACCACCAGACCGGCACCCGCGACCTCCGGGAACTCTCCGGCCTCGGCCGGGCGCTGCCCGCCGTCGCCGTGGTGGCGCTGCTGGCGGGCGCCTCCATGGCCAAACTGCCGCCCACGGTCGGCTGGATCGCCCAGGACGGCGCCCTGGAGGCCATGCTCCACGGCCACCTCACCGGCGCCGCGTGGGCGACGGCCGCCCTCTGCCTGGGCTCGGTGCTGACCGTCACCTACACCGCGCGCCTCCTCCAGGGCGGGTTCGCGACCAAGCGGGACGACAGGCCGCGACGGCCCGCCGACCCGCCCCGACCGCTCTTCCTCGCCCCCGCCGCCGTGCTCTCCGTGCTCGGCCTGGTCGCGGGCCTCTGGTACCCGGCCGTCGACGCGCTGACCGCGCCGTACGCCGACCAGTACCCGGAGCCCACCGGCAAGCCCTTCCACGCGGCGCTCTGGCACGGCTGGACCCCCGTCGTGTGGCTGGCCCTGCTGATCGTGGTGCTCGGACTCGCCCTGCACACCGCCCGCCGCCCCTTCTCCCGGCTGCTGCGCCGCCTTCCCCGGCTGCCGGACGCCGAACGGTGCTACCGGCGCGGCATGATCGCCCTGCACCACGGCGCCGTGGTGTTCACCCGGTACACCCAGGTCGGCTCCCTCCCCCTCTACCTCACCGCCATCCTGCTCACCGTCGTGGTGCTCCCCTCCTTCGCCGTGCTGACCGCCATGCCGCCGCTGGACCAGGTGCGCGCCTGGTGGACGCCGGCCGAGCTGCCGCTGGCGGTCATCGTGGTGATCGCCGCCGCGTGCGCCGCGATGCTCAAGCACCGGCTCGCCGCCGTGCTGGTCACCGGCGCCGTCGGCTACGCGGTGGCCGGGCTCTTCGTCGTCCAGGGGGCGCCCGACCTGGCGCTCACCCAGTTCCTCGTCGAGTCCCTCACCCTGGTCGTGGTGGTGCTGGTGCTGCGCCGGATGCCGTCCCGCTTCACCCCCGCGTCGCAGACCGGGCCGGGGCGCTGGGCGCGCGCCGCCGTGGCCCTCCTCGTCGGCCTCTTCGTCGCCGGGTTCGCGCTGACCGCCCCCCAGGGACGCGAGAACGCCGGACCGGCCGGCGACTACCTGCGCCGGGTCGGCGAGACCGGCGGAGAGAACGTCGTCAACGCGATCGTCGTGGACTTCCGCGCCCTGGACACCCTGGGCGAGATCTCCGTGCTGATGGTCACCGCCCTCGGCGTCATCAGCCTGATCCGGCTCGGCACCCGCACCGACACCCGGACCGCCGCCGGACGCCGCGCCGGCCCCGACGTCGTCACGGAGTCCGCCGGATACCCCACGGACCGCTGGGACGAGCCCCGCGAACACTGGCTGCCCGGCAGCACCGACCTGCTCGGCGCCGAACGGTCGGTGCTGATGGAGGTCGTCACCCGGCTGCTCTTCCCCTCGATCCTGGTCGTCTCCCTGTTCCTGCTGTTCTCCGGCCACTACCGGCCCGGCGGCGGCTTCTCCGGCGGACTGGTCGCCGGGCAGGCCTTCATCCTCCGCTACCTGGTCGGCGGCCCCACCGACGTCGAGCACGCCGTCCGCGTCCGCCCCGGCCACCTGATCGGCGTGGGCCTCACCCTCGCCGCGACGACCGCCATGGTCCCGCTCGCCTTCGGCGACCCGCCGCTCACCAGCACCCTGTGGAGCTTCCACCTTCCGCTGCTCGGCCAGGTGAAGACCTCCAGCAGCCTCGTCTTCGACATCGGCGTCTACCTGTTGATCCTGGGAGTCATCCTGACCCTGCTCTCGGCCGCCGGCACCTCACTGCGCGCCCCCGTCCCCAAGCTCGGCACCGGCGGCGGCACCGCCGTGGGGAGGAGCACATGACCAGCCTCGACGTGACCATGGCACTGGTCGTCGGCGGCCTGTTCGCGGCCGGGGTCCACCTGCTGCTGCAACGCTCACTGATGCGGATCGTGCTCGGCATCATCCTGCTCGGCCACGGCGCCAACCTCCTGCTCCTGGAGGCCGGCGGACCGCTCGGCGAACCGCCCATCACCGGCGGCGGACCGGAGGTCGACGCCGAGGCCTACTCCGACCCGCTGCCGCAGGCCATGGCGCTCACCGCCATCGTCATCACCTTCGGCGTCACCACCTTCCTGCTCGCCCTGTCCCACCGCTCCTGGCGGCTGACCGGCCACGACGAGGTACAGAACGACCCGGAGGACCGCCGCATCGGCGACGTCGCCGAACGCGCCGACGACGACCCCACCCCGCACCTGCCGTCCGACGACCGGGGGGACGCCGGATGACGCTCGCCCTGGTCGCCCTCCCCGTGCTGGTGCCGCTGTTCGCCGCCGGGCTCTCCCTGATCGTCTCCGCCAGCACCGACCGCCAGCGCACCGTCACCCTGACCGCGCTGGCGCTGGTGCTGGCCGACGCGATCGCCCTGCTGGTCGTCGTCGAACGGAACGGCACCATCGTGGTGCGGGCCGGGGACTGGGCGCCGCCGATCGGCATCGTGCTCGTCGCCGACCTGCTCGCGGCCATGCTGCTCGCCCTGGCCGTCCTGGTCGCCCTCGCGGTGCTGCTGTTCGCCGTCGGCCAGGACAACGCCGACCGCGGGCCCGGCATCACCGTGCCCTACCACCCGTCCTACCTGGTGCTGGTCGCCGGGATCACGCTGGCCTTCCTCGCCGGCGACCTGTTCAACCTGTTCGTCGCCTTCGAGATGCTGCTCTCCGCCTCCTACGTGCTGATCACCCTGGACGCGGGGCCGGACCGGGTGCGCGCCGGGATGACCTACGTCATCACCAGCCTCACCTCGTCGCTGCTGTTCCTCACCGCCCTCGGCCTGGTCTACTCCGCCGCCGGCACCGTCAACCTCGCCGACCTCGCCGTCCAGGCGGAACGGCTGCCGCCCGGCCTGCGCACCGCGCTCAGCCTGATGCTGCTGGTCGTCTTCGGCATCAAGGCCGCCGTCGTGCCGCTCCACTTCTGGCTTCCCGACAGCTATCCGACCGCGCCCGCCCCGATCACCGCCGTCTTCGCCGCGCTGCTCACCAAGGTCGGCGTCTACGCCATGGTGCGCACCGAGAGCCTGGTCTTCCCCCGCGACGGCGCCTGGTGGGTGGCGGCCGTGCTGGCCGTCGCCACCATGCTGGTGGGCATCCTCGGCGCCATCGCCCAGGACGACATCAACCGCCTGCTGTCGTTCACCCTGGTCAGCCACGTCGGTTTCATGATCTTCGGCCTGGCGCTCTCCGACGTCGCCGGGCTGACCGGCACGATCCTGTACATCCTGCACCACATCACCGCCCAGGCCACCCTGTTCCTGGTCGCCGGACTCATCGTCAACGCCGCCGGGACCGCGGAACTCTCCCGGATGGAACGCGGCGAGGGCGCCCGCCGGGTGCACGGCGTCACCGGACTGCTCTTCCTGGTCGGCGGGCTCAGCATGGCCGGCGTGCCGCCCTTCTCCGGCTTCATCGCCAAGTTCGCGCTGCTGCGGGCCGCCGCCGCGCACGGCGGGGTCGCGGCCTGGCTGCTCGCCGCGGCGGCGCTGGTCACCAGCGTGCTCACCCTGTACGCCATGGTCCGGGTCTGGCGCGGAGCCTTCTCCCCGGGGCTCGGCGAACCGCTCCCGCTCCGCCGGCGGCCCGGGGTGCTGCTCACCATGTCCGCCGCCGTCGCCATGACCCTCACCGGCCTGGGGCTCGCGGCGGCCGCGGGACCGCTGGCCTCCATGGGGGAGCGGGCGGCCACCGAACTGGTGCGGCCCGGCGGCTACCGGGACGCGGTGCTGGTCGGTGAGGGGGAGGGCCCGTGAACCGTTCCCTGCTGCGCCGGCTGCCCTCGCTGCTGTGGCTGTGGCTGCTGTGGATCCTGCTCTGGTCCACGCCGAGCCCGCTGGTGATCCTCGGCGGCCTGCTCGTCGCCGTCGCCGTGCTCGCCGTCTCGCGCTTCCCGCAGGTGTCCCGGCAGATCACGGTCCGCCCGCTGCGGCTGCTCGCGCTGTGCGTGCGGATGACCGGCAACCTCGTGGTCTCCGCCGCCGCCGTCGGCTGGGCCGCCCTGAGGCACGGACCCCGGGTGCGGGCCGCGATCGTGGAACTGCCGCTCGACGCGGACACCGACCTGCTGGTCACCCTCGCGACGCTGGTCACGAACGTCTCGCCCGGCAGCCTCGTGCTGGAGATCGACCGCCACCGGGGCGTGCTCTACGTCCACGTCCTGCTGGTCGCCGCGTCCGGCGAGCCCGAGGAGGCCCGCCGGAAACTGCTGGCGACCGAACGCCGGCTGGTGGCCGCGCTGGGCCGGCGGCCGGACCCCTCCACCTCCCCGACGTCACGGAAGGACGACGCGTGACCGCCGTCTACTACGTCGTGTTCATCCTGCTCGGCCTGTCCGCCCTGCTGACGGTGGTCCGGCTGGTGATCGGCCCGGGGGTGCTGGACCGGATCGTCACCCTCGACGTGCTGGTCACCCTGTTCGCGGCCGGCATCGCCGCGGAGGCCGCCCGGCGGGAGGACGGCACCGGGCTGCCGGTGCTGCTCGCGGTGACCCTGCTCGCCTTCGTCGGCTCCGTCACGGCGGCGCACCTGGTGGAGGAACGGGAGGGGATGCGGTGAGCACCGCCCTGGACGTGGCGTCGGCCGTGCTGCTGATCGCCGGCGCGGTCTTCTGCCTGCTCGCCTCGGTCGGCGTGCTCCGCTTCCCCGACGCGGTGGGCCGGCAGCACGCGGCGGCCAAGGCGCAGACCCTGGGGCTGCTGCTGATCCTGCTCGGCGCCGCCCTGCAGAACGCGCCCCGGTACGCGGTGCCGCTGGCCCTGGTGGCGCTGTTCCAGCTGCTGACCATCCCGGTGACCGGGCAGATCGTGGGCCGGACCGCCTACCGGACGTCCGCGCTGGCCGAGGAGTCGCTCACCGAGGACGCGCTGGCCCGGCGGCTGCCCCCGGAGGAACGGCGGCCGGGCCAGGACGACTGATCAGGCCCCGGCCGCGCCGCCGGGGCCCGGCCGCCCGGCGGCGTCGCGGGCGCCGGCCTCGCCCTGGACGACCCTGGGTTCGCCGGGCGCGGGCTCGTCCTTCAGCGCGCGGGACTCCGCCTTGAGGATGCGGGCCGACTTCCCCATGGACCGCGTCAGCTCCGGCAGCCGCTTCGCCGCGAGGACGGCGGCGACGACGAGCAGGACGACGGCGAGCTCGCTCAGTCCGAACATGGGATCCCGTTCTGTGGTCGGTGGGGCGGGCGCGGCGGGAGGCCGTGCCGCCGGAGAATCTACCCGCCCCCGCGAGGCCTGCCCATGCCCCACCCGGCCCCGCCCGGGCCCCGGTTCAGCCCGGGCCCCGGTTCAGCCCGGGTCCCGTTCAGCCCAGGCCGTTCGCCGCGAGCCACTCCGGGTCCGGGGCGACCGCCTGGAGCACCTCGATCAGCAGCCCGTCCGGCCCGGCCACCTGGAACCGCCGCTGCCCCCACGGTTCGCTCACCAGGTCCAGCACGATCTCGGCCCCGGCGCCGCTCAGCCGCGCGAACTCCGCGTCCACGTCCTCCACCAGGAAGGCCACCAGCGCGCCGACGACCTCCCGGCCGCGCATGGCCTCCGGCCAGGACTCGTGGTCCCGCTGCACGAAGTCCAGGCTGAACTTCGGGTGATCGGGGTGCTGGGTGTTCACGTACCAGCCGAGGTCGATGTTCACCCGGAGCCCGAAGTGTTCGGCGAACCAGGCCGCGGCACGGGCCGGGTCCTTCGCGGCGTACGCGGTTCCCACCATGTTGACCTGCATGGGTGACATCCCTTCGTCGGTGACGGCCCGTCAGGCTAGCCCGTCCGGCGGTGCCGGGCAGCGGCTTTTCCGGGTCGTGATCAAGGGCGGGCGCGGGGCGCCGTCCCCGCACTGCGATCATGGCCGGTATGACTACTGAGCGCAGGATCACCGTCGTCACCGGGGGCGGCCGGGGTATCGGAGCGGCGGTCTGTCGCCGTCTCGCCGCCGGAGGGCACGACCTGGTGATCGGCTACCGCTCCGACGCGGCCGCCGCCGAGCGCGTGGCGGCCGAGGCCGCCGACCTGGGGGTCCGCGCGGTGCCGGTGGCGGTCGACACCTCCGACGCCGCCTCGGTCGACCGGCTGTTCGACACCGCTGCCGAGCGGCTGGGCCCGGTCACCGGCCTGGTGAACAACGCGGGGATCAGCGGACCGGTGGGCCGGCTCGCCGACGCGGACCCGGAGGGCATGCGGGACGCGCTGGGGGTCAACGTCCTCGGCTACCTGATCTGCGCGCGGCGCGCGGTCCGCGACATGACGGCGGGTGAGGGCGGCGCGATCGTCAACATCTCCTCCG
>NZ_JACADT010000218.1:0-7367 GCF_013421635.1 Streptomyces sp. UH6
GCGGTCACCGGGGCGCGCGGCTCGCTGGGGGTCGTCACGGCGGGCCCCGGATGAACCGTGGCGGGGGCGGGATCCGCGAGCCCTCGCGCATGTCGCAAAATATGCGCGTGAACGATGTGAGACACGTGCTGGTGCTGCCCGATCGTGAGGCCGCGGAGGAGGCCGCCGAGGCGCTCGCGGAGCGGTTCGGCGTGGACGAGGAACCGGCCCTCGTGCGGGAGGCGCTCGCCGGGGAGGACGACGCCGAGGACGCCCAGTGGCTGATCGTGCTGGCCGACGAGGACGAGGCGCTGGACCCGGCGGCCCTCGACGAGTTCGCCGCCGAGTGGGACGGCTGGCGCGAGGAGCCCTGACGGACAGGGCCCTTGACGGACGGGGCCTTGACGGCCGGGGCCCTGACGGCCGGCCGGGCTGTCGGCGGGGCGTGGGATGCTGGGACGGATGGCCAGGAAAACAGCTCACGACGATCTTCTCGCGCCGGTCACCCTGGCCGTGGGCCAGGAGGATCTGCTCCTCGACCGCGCCGTGCGGGAGGTGATCGCCGCCGCCCGGTCCGCCGACGCGGACACCGACGTACGCGACCTCACGCCGGACCAGCTGCAGCCGGGCACCCTCGCCGAGCTGACCAGCCCCTCGCTCTTCGCCGAGCGCAAGGTCGTGGTCGTCCGCAACGCGCAGGACCTCTCCGCGGACACCGTCAAGGACGTCAAGGCGTACCTCTCCTCGCCCGCCGAGGAGATCACCCTGGTGCTGGTCCACGCGGGCGGCGCCAAGGGCAAGGGCCTGCTGGACGCGGCCCGCAAGGCGGGGGCCCGTGAGGTCGCCTGCCCGAAGATGACCAAGCCGGCCGACCGGCTCGCCTTCGTCCGCGGCGAGTTCCGTGCCGCCGGGCGGTCCGCCACCCCCGAGGCGTGCCAGGCATTGGTCGACGCGCTCGGCAGCGACCTGCGGGAGCTGGCCTCCGCCGTCTCCCAGCTGGTCGCCGACATCGACGGCACCGTCGACGAGGAGGTCGTGGGCCGCTACTACACGGGCCGGGCCGAGGCCTCCAGCTTCACCGTGGCCGACCGGGCCGTCGAGGGCCGGGCCGCCGAGGCGCTGGAGGCGCTGCGGTGGTCGCTGTCCACGGGGGTCGCGCCGGTCCTGATCACCAGCGCGCTGGCCCAGGGCGTCCGGGCCATCGGGAAGCTGCTCGCGGCGCGCGGCGGCCGTCCGGCCGACCTGGCGCGCGAGCTGGGCATGCCGCCGTGGAAGATCGACCGGGTGCGTCAGCAGATGCGCGGCTGGAGCGAGGACGGCGTCTCGGTCGCCCTCCGCGCCGTCGCCGAGGCGGACGGCGCGGTCAAGGGAGCCGGCGACGACCCCGAGTACGCCCTGGAGAAGGCGGTCGTCACCATCGCCCGCGCCGCCCGCTCGCGCGGCCGGGGCTGACGCGCAGGACGAACGGCGGCGACCAGGGGGGGAACGTTCCCCCCCCTGGTCGCCGCCGCCGGCGTCTCACGCCTCGCGCGAGCCCGCGTACATCTCCTCGATGAGGTGGGCGTACTCCCGCTCGACGACCGGCCGCTTCAGCTTGAGGCTCGGGGTGATCTCGCCGTGCTCGACGTCCAGGTCGCGCGGCAGGAGCCGGAACTTCTTGATGGTCTGCCAGCGCTGGAGGCCCTCGTTGAGCCGCTGCACGTAGCCGTCCACCATGGTGACCGTCTCCGGGTGGGCGACGACCTCCGCGTAGGACTTGCCGGCCAGCCCGTTCTCCGCGGCCCAGCCCATCAGGGCGGCCTCCTCCAGGGCGATCAGCGCCGTGCAGAAGTTCCGCGAGGCGCCGTGCACCAGGATGTTGGAGACGTAGGGGCAGATGGCCTTGAACTGGCCCTCGACCTCGGCCGGGGCGACGTACTTGCCGCCGGAGGTCTTGATCAGGTCCTTCTTGCGGTCGGTGATCCGCAGGTACCCGTCGGTGGAGAGCTCGCCGATGTCGCCGGTGTGGAACCAGCCGTCCTCCTCCAGGACCTCGGCGGTCTTGTCCGGCAGGTTGTGGTAGCCCTGCATGATGCCGGGGCCGCGCAGCAGGATCTCGCCGTCGTCGGCGATCCGGACCTCGGTGCCGGGCAGCGGCTTGCCGACCGTGCCGGTGCGGTAGGCCTCGCCCGGGTTCACGAAGGAGGCGGCCGAGGACTCGGTGAGGCCGTAGCCCTCCAGGATGTGCACGCCGGCGCCGGAGAAGAAGTAGCCGATCTCCGGTGCCAGGGCCGCGGAGCCGGAGACGCAGGCGCGCAGGTTGCCGCCGAACGCCTCGCGGATCTTCTTGTAGACCAGCAGGTCGGCGAGCTCGTGCTTGAGGGACAGCCCGAACGGCGCGGTGGCGTTGCCGGTGCGGCGGTAGTTCTCCTGGGTGACCTTGCCGTACTCGCGGGCCACGCCGGCCGCCCACTGGAAGATCTTGTACTTGGCGCCGCCGCCCGCGCGGGCCTTGGCCGCGACCCCGTTGTAGACCTTCTCGAAGATGCGCGGGACGGCCGCCATGTAGGTCGGCCGCACCACCGGCAGGTTCTCGATGATCTTGTCGACCCGCCCGTCCACGGCGGTGACGTGCCCGGTCTCCACCTGGCTGGAGAGCAGCACCTTGCCGAAGACGTGCGCCAGCGGCAGCCACAGGTACTGCACGTCCTCCGTGGTGACCAGGCCGGTCGCGGAGATCGCCTTCGCCATGTAGGCCCAGCAGTCGTGCGGCAGGCGCACGCCCTTGGGACGGCCGGTGGTGCCGGAGGTGTAGATCAGGGTGGCCAGCTGGTCCTTGGTGATCGCGGAGACGCGCTCCTTGACCACCTCGGGGGACTTCTCCAGCAGCGCAGCGCCCCGCCGCTCCAGTTCCGTCAGCGTCAGGACCGTGTCACCGGTCTCCACGCCCTCGGGGTCGATCACCACGATGTGGGTGAGGGAGGGCAGCTCGTCCTTCTTCTCCAGCGCCTTGGCGACCTGCGTGGCGTCCTCGGCGATCAGCACCTTGCTGTCGGAGTCCGAGAGGATGAAGGCGGACTCGTCGGCGTTGGTCGACGGGTAGACCGTGGTCGTCGCGGCGCCCGCGCAGAGGATGCCGAGGTCGGCGAGGATCCACTCGACCCGGGTCGCGGCGGCCAGCGCCACCCGCTCCTCCGGGGCGACGCCCAGGGAGACCAGGCCCGCCGCGATGCCGAAGACGCGGTCCGCGGCCTGCCGCCAGGTGAGGGACCTCCACTCGTCGGGGCCCTGCCCGGAGGAGGACGGCACCGGATGGCGGTACGCCTCCGCCTCCGGTGTGGCCTCCACTCGCTCCAGGAACAGGTTCGCCACACTCGGCGGACGGTTATCGATCAGGGTCTGTGTGTCGCTCACGACATCCTCCGGGGCCCGCGGCAGTGCGTGCGGCCGGCTCGGCCACTACTGACGGCTGCTGGTGCGGCTGGCTGGTTTGCGGCTTAATTCCCTCGCGCGTCCCTGTGTTAACTCGCGAGTAACTGAACGAGCAGGCATCAGGGTAAGGGCCGACCCGACGGTATGTAAGAGGCTACGGGCAGGCATTTCCCCAGTTCCCGCTGTGCCCCCGGTCACCCGGAGCGGAAGGGGCCCGCCGCGATCACGCGACGGGCCCCTTCCGGTGGCGGCTGCGGCCCGGCCGCCCGGCCGGATCCGCGCCTACTTCTTGCCCTTGCCGGACGACGCGCTGTCGTCGCTGGAGAGCACCGCGATGAAGGCCTCCTGGGGGACCTCCACGGAACCCACCATCTTCATCCGCTTCTTGCCCTCCTTCTGCTTCTCCAGCAGCTTCCGCTTCCGGGAGATGTCACCGCCGTAGCACTTGGCGAGGACGTCCTTGCGGATGGCGCGGATGGTCTCGCGGGCGATCACCCGGGAGCCGACGGCGGCCTGGATCGGCACCTCGAAGGCCTGCCGGGGGATGAGCTCGCGCAGCTTGGCGACGAGCCGCACGCCGTAGGCGTACGCCGCGTCCTTGTGGGTGATCGCCGAGAAGGCGTCCACCTTGTCGCCGTGCAGCAGGATGTCCACCTTGACCAGGCTGGACGTCTGCTCGCCGGTGGGCTCGTAGTCCAGCGAGGCGTAGCCGCGGGTCTTGGACTTCAGCTGGTCGAAGAAGTCGAAGACGATCTCCGCGAGCGGCAGCGTGTAGCGGATCTCCACGCGGTCCTCGGAGAGGTAGTCCATGCCGAGCAGCGTGCCGCGACGGGTCTGGCAGAGCTCCATGATCGCGCCGATGAACTCCGACGGCGCGAGGATCGTGGCCCGCACGACCGGCTCGTACACGTCGTTGATCTTGCCCTCGGGGAACTCGCTCGGGTTGGTGACGACGTGCTCGCTGCCGTCCTCCATGACCACGCGGTAGACCACGTTGGGGGCGGTGGCGATCAGGTCGAGGCCGAACTCGCGCTCCAGGCGCTCGCGGATCACGTCCAGGTGGAGCAGGCCGAGGAAGCCGACGCGGAAACCGAAGCCGAGGGCCGCGGACGTCTCCGGCTCGTAGACCAGCGCCGCGTCGTTGAGCTGGAGCTTGTCCAGCGCGTCGCGCAGCAGCGGGTAGTCCGAGCCGTCCAGCGGGTACAGACCCGAGAACACCATCGGCTTGGGGTCCTTGTAGCCGCCCAGAGCCTCGGTGGCGCCCTTGTTCAGGGTGGTGACCGTGTCACCGACCTTCGACTGGCGGACGTCCTTCACGCCGGTGATCAGGTAGCCCACCTCGCCGACGCCCAGGCCGTCGGCCGACAGCATCTCCGGCGAGTTGGTGCCGATCTCCAGCAGCTCGTGGGTGGCGCCGGTCGACATCATCCGGATGCGCTCGCGCTTGTTGAGCTGGCCGTCGATCACCCGGACGTAGGTGACCACGCCGCGGTAGGAGTCGTAGACCGAGTCGAAGATCATCGCGCGGGCCGGAGCGTCCTTGACGCCGACCGGGGCGGGGATCCGCTCCACGACCCGGTCCAGCAGGTCCTCCACGCCCAGGCCGGTCTTCGCCGAGACCTTCAGCACGTCGGAGGGGTCGCAGCCGATCAGGTTGGCGAGCTCCTCGGAGAACTTCTCGGGCTGCGCGGCCGGCAGGTCGATCTTGTTGAGCACCGGGATGATCGTGAGGTCGTTCTCCATCGCCAGGTAGAGGTTGGCGAGGGTCTGGGCCTCGATGCCCTGGGCGGCGTCGACGAGCAGGACGGTGCCCTCGCAGGCCGCGAGGGACCGGGACACCTCGTAGGTGAAGTCGACGTGCCCGGGGGTGTCGATCATGTTCAGGATGTGCGTCGGGCTCTGCTCGCCCCCGGTCCTGGGGGCCCACGGCAGACGCACCGCCTGGGACTTGATCGTGATGCCGCGCTCGCGCTCGATGTCCATGCGGTCGAGGTACTGGGCGCGCATCTGCCGCTGCTCGACCACACCGGTCAGCTGGAGCATCCGGTCGGCGAGCGTGGACTTGCCGTGGTCGATGTGCGCGATGATGCAGAAGTTGCGGATCAGAGCCGGGTCGGTACGGCTCGGCTCGGGCACATTGTTAGGGGTCGCGGGCACGCAGGGTCCTGTCTCTTGAGGCGCCTTATGCCTCGGGTCGGATCTGTACGTAGCCTCCATGCTCCCATGGCGCGGGGCCTGTGACGGGTTTGGGCCGCTGTCGGGGCGACTGGTAGCCTGGGCCGCTGTGTCTCCATGCCCTTGCGCGCGGAGGCTCACCCAAGAAAATCACACGGCCCGCGAGGCCTCGCCCTCGTGTGCCAAGAACCTGAAAAGGCTCATTCGTGGCGAACATCAAGTCCCAGATCAAGCGGAACAAGACCAACGAGAAGGCCCGGCTGCGCAACAAGGCCGTCAAGTCCTCTCTGAAGACCGCGATCCGCAAGGCTCGCGAGGCCGCTGCCGCGGGTGACCTCGAGAAGGCGACCGAGTACCAGCGCGCCGCCGCGCGTCAGCTGGACAAGGCCGTCTCCAAGGGCGTCATCCACAAGAACCAGGCCGCCAACAAGAAGTCGGCGCTTGCTTCCAAGGTCACCGGCCTCCAGGGCTGAACCACCCTCGGTTCGTTCTCTGATCTGAACGACTGAACAACCGCTGGAAGGACCCAGAGCGGGCCCTCTCTCATCCGCTCCCGACCGGCATCAAGGGTTCGTACGCGGCCTGCGTTCGCCACGCGGGTACGGACCCAGCACACCTTTTCAGCGCCCCGGCCCCCGCGCCGCCTTCCCCAGGCGGTCCGGAGGCCGGGGCGTTCGGTCTTCCGGCCGCCGGTCCTCCCGGGCTTCGCCGGCGGTGGGGGACAATGGACCCCATGCCTTCCGCTCTCCCCGACGGCGAACCCGTCCCCGCCGACGGCGCGCTGCCGGCCTCCGCCCTGGCGGGCGCCCACGAGCGCCCCCTCGGGTTCTACCTGCACGTCCCGTACTGCGCGACCCGCTGCGGGTACTGCGACTTCAACACCTACACCGCCACCGAGCTGCGCGGCAGCGGCGGCGTGCTCGCCTCCCGCGACAACTACGCGGACACCCTCACCGAGGAGGTCCGCCTGGCCCGCAAGGTGCTCGGCGACGACCCCCGCCCGGTGCGCACCGTCTTCGTCGGCGGCGGCACCCCCACGCTGCTCGCCGCCGGAGACCTGGTGCGGATGCTGGACGCCGTCCGCCAGGAGTTCGGCCTGGCCGAGGACGCGGAGGTCACCACCGAGGCCAACCCGGAGTCCGTGGACCCGGCCTACCTGGCCGAGCTGCGCGAGGGCGGCTACAACCGGATCTCCTTCGGCATGCAGTCCGCCCGGCGCCACGTGCTCCAGGTCCTGGACCGCACCCACACCCCCGGCCGCCCCGAGGAGTGCGTCGCGGAGGCCCGCGCGGCCGGCTTCGACCACGTCAACCTCGACCTGATCTACGGCACCCCCGGGGAGTCCGACGACGACTGGCGGGCCTCCCTGGACGCCGCGCTCGGCGCCGGGCCGGACCACGTGTCGGCGTACGCGCTGATCGTCGAGGAGGGCACCGGCCTGGCCCGGCGGATCCGCCGCGGCGAGGTCCCCATGACCGACGACGACGTCCACGCCGACCGGTACCTGATCGCCGAGGAGACGCTGTCGGCGGCCGGGTACGACTGGTACGAGGTCTCCAACTGGGCGACCTCCGAGGCCGCACGCTGCCTGCACAACGAGCTGTACTGGCGCGGCGCCGACTGGTGGGGCGCCGGACCGGGGGCGCACAGCCACGTCGGGGGCGTGCGGTGGTGGAACGTGAAGCACCCGGGCGCCTACGCGGCGGCGCTCGCCGAAGGGCGCTCCCCGGGCGCCGGGCGCGAGCTGCTCTCCGCCGAGGACCGGCGCGTCGAGCGGATCCTGCTGGAACTGCGGCTGGTGG
>NZ_JACADT010000219.1:0-7330 GCF_013421635.1 Streptomyces sp. UH6
GCGCTGCTCGCCGCCGCGCTCATCGCCGGGGCTGCCAGTCCTCGAGGTTCCACCACGGGCCGGCCGCGAAGCCGTGCTCGTGCGGCTCGACCTGGGTGGTCAGGCCGTCGGAACCGGCGGTCCTCCAGCGGTCGGCGAGGACGTACAGGTGGTCCAGGTGGGTGAGGAAGGTGTAGCCGGGGTTCTCGGCGAGTTCCCGCTGGAGCGTGTCGTAGGCGGACCGGCGCTCCGCCGCGTCACGGGTGCGGCGGGCGTCGTCCAGGGCCTTGTCGACGGCGGGGTTGTCGTAGTGCGGCATGTTGTTGAAGCCGTCGCCGGCCTCGGAGGAGTGCAGCAGCGGGTAGAGGCCGAAGTCGGGGTCGCCGACGTCGCCGAATCCGGCGAGCACGGCGTCCTTCGCCATCCGCGGCTCGATGACGTCCCAGGTGCCGGACTCGACCTTCACCTCGACGCCGATCTTCTTGGCGTCGCCGGCGTAGGCCAGGGCGAGGTCCTGGCGGACCTTGTCGCCGGCCGGGTAGTAGAGGGTGAACGCGGCGCGGCGGCCGTCCTTGGCGAGGACGCCGTCGGCACCCTTCTTCCATCCGGCCCGGTCGAGGATCCGCCGCGCGGCCGCGGGGTCGTGGGCGCGTTCGGTGCCCTCGGCGAACCAGTCGTCGTCGATGGGCAGCGGGCCGTAGGCGGGGCGGCCGGCGCCGTCGAGGACCTTCTCCACCATCGTGTCGCGGTCCACCGCCAGGTCCAGGGCGCGGCGGACGTCGACGTCGCCGGTCACCGGTCCGTCGGTGGGCAGGCTGACGGCGCGGTAGTCGTACGAGGTGGCCCGGTAGGTCGTCAGGTCCGTCTCGTCCTCGAAGGTGGCGGCCAGGTTGGGCGGCAGGATCGCGCCGTCCAGGTCGCCGGAGCGCAGCCGGGTGGCGCGCACGTCGTCGTCGGGGACGATCGCCATGGTCACGTTCTTCACGGCCGGTTCGCCGCCCCAGTAGTGGGGGTTGGCCTTGAAGACCAGCTTCTCGCCCTTCCGCCAGTCGGCCAGTACGTAGGGGCCGGTGCCGACCGGGGAGGTGTTGAACGCACCGGAGTTGGGGTCCTGCCCGCCGGCGACGTGCTGCGGGACGATCGGCAGCACGGTGCGGGCGGCGAACGGGGCGAAGGGGTAGGCGAGGGTGAAGACCACCTGGTCGCTCCCCTCGGCGCGCACCCGCTCCACGGCGGCGAGTTCGCTGCGGTTGGGGTTGTTGGTCTTCTCGTCGAGGACGGTCTCGTAGGTGAAGACCACGTCGGCCGGGGTGAGCGGCTCGCCGTCGCTGAAGGTGACGCCGTCGCGGAGGGTGAAGGTGTAGGTGAGGCCGTCCTTCGACACCTCGGGCAGGTCCTCGGCGAGGGCGGGCTCGAGGTTCAGGTCCGCGTCGCGGGTGAGGAGGCCGTCGAAGAGCTTGGAGTTGCCGTCCTTGCCGTAGCCGAGGAGCGGGCTCAGGGTGTCCGGCTCGGTGGCCACGCCCAGCACGACGGAGTCGGCCGACGCGGCGGCCCCGGTGTCGTCCGCGCCGGGGGCGGAGCACGCGGTCGCGGTGAGGGCCGCAGCGGTGAGGGCGACGGTCTGACGTATGGCCCGGGGCATGGGAGGAGTGCCTTCCGTGGGGGGACCCTTGATCCTTGATCCTTGCGAGGATGATGCTATTGCATGTTCCTCGCAATAAGGAGGGCGCCTCCGGCCTCTCCGGGCTTCGGTTCTCTGAGCCTCGGTTCGCCGGGCCTCGGTTCGCCGGGCCTCCGGGCTGCGTGGCCCCGGGCGTCGAGGCCGTCGGGGTGTGAACGCGCGGGGGCTTCGTGCCTCAGTCGCGGGTGACGCGGAGGTGGTAGGACTCGCCGGGGCCCTTGCCGAGGACGCGGACCTGGATGCCGTGCTCACGGTCGGCGAAGGTGTCGCCCGGGGTCAGGGTGGCGTCGGAGAGTTCGGCGTGGACGTTGGGGGAGTGGGTGCAGCCGCCGCTGTCGCGCTTGTGGTCGTGGACGGTGATGGGGCCCTGTCCGGTTTCGACGCCCGCCTCCACCCGGTAGACCAGGACGCCCGGGCGGCACACCAGCTCGTCGTTGCCCTCCTGGGTGCGGACCTCGACGGCGTAGGAGGTGTCCTCGTCCAGCGGCACCACCACGAGCTTGGGTCCGCCCGGGCGGGCGAGCGGCGTCAGCACGTGGTCGCTGGCGGAACCGGCCCGCGCGGCGCAGGCGATCTGGCCGGAGTCGAGCCAGCCCAGCTTCCACTTGTGCCAGCCGAGGAGGTCGTTGTTGACCCCCCAGTCCTCGCTCATGATGTCCCAGTGGCCGGCCGCCCCGCCGCCGTCCTGGGTGTAGAGGTCGGGCAGTCCGAAGACGTGCGCGTTCTCGTGGGGCAGGACCCGGTAGCCGGTGCGGTCGTAGGTGCCGGAGCCGTCGTCCTGGCGCGAGTAGACGAACGAGGTGTGCGAGACGGGCACCCCGTCGGCGACCGGGGCGTCGGTGTTGGCGGCGAAGGTCACGGACAGCACGGTGTCCAGGGCGGACGGGCCGGCGTTCGGGGTGATCAGGACGTTCAGCAGGTCGTACTGACGGAAGTCGACCTCCGGGTCGGCCTCCTCGACGATGTCCTCGACCAGCCCCCGGTACGCCGGGTCGAACGGCGCGCCGCGTTCTATCCCGTACTCCGCGAACTCCTTCGGCATCCGCAGCCACCGTTTCACCGGCGCGTCGGCCCGGTAGTCGAGCCGGCCGTAGGAGCTGGTGCGGAACCAGTCCTGGGTCTGGGGGAAGAACTCCCCGTACCGGTCCATCGGGTCGCCCTCGCCGCGGGCGTCGGGAAAGTCGACCATCAGGGTCAGCGCCCGGACGGCGCCGGTGGCCGCGGAGTAGCCGGAGGGGGTGGGAACGCCCTCCGACATCTGGGCGTCCAGCCCGCCACTGATCATGCAGGGGGCCAGCCCCACGGCGGCCCTGGCCGGGGGGACGGGACCCGCCGCGGTGGGATCCTGTGCCTGCTCGTTCACGGCGGACGTGCACACGGCCAGACTCAGCGCGCACAGGGCGGTCAGCGAGGCGATACGCCGGGACCGGGTCAGGCCTCCTGCCCGGTCCCCCGGTATGGAGCGGCGGTACGCACTGCGTGGCAGCATGCTCGGCCTCCCACTCCACACGGCCGGTCCGGCGACCGGCCGTACCCTTCCGATCACCCTGGGCCCCGGTGGGGGCCGTCGCCCGCTGGGGGAGGCCGGCCGGGGGATTTCGGGGAGAAGAGGTTTGGGGAGGCGCAACGCGCGCAAAAGGGCCGGGCCCGGACGTCCAGGGGGGGGGAGGACGCCGGGGCCCGGCTGGCGGGACCCGATGCCGGGGGGAGTGCATCGGGGCCCGGTTCTGGAGGGCGGCCCGAAGGGCCGGCCCAGTTGTTGTGCCCGGCCTGCGGCGGGCTACGCCGCCCGGGAGGGGGCGTTTTCCGCCGTTACGCCGCGGCGTCGAAGCCGGTGTCGCGCGCCAGCTTCTTCAGCTCCAGCAGAGCGTGCTTCTCGATCTGCCGGATCCGCTCGCGGGTCAGGCCGTGTTCCTTGCCCACCTCCGTCAGCGTACGCTCCCGGCCGTCCTCGATGCCGTAACGCATCTTGATGATCGAGGCCGTGCGCTGGTCGAGGTGGTTGATCAGCCCGTCGAGTTCCTCACTGCGCAGCAGGGTGAGCACCGACTGCTCCGGCGACACCGCGGAGGTGTCCTCGAGGAGGTCGCCGAACTGGGTCTCCCCCTCGTCGTCCACCGACATGTTCAGCGAGACCGGGTCACGGGCCCAGTCCAGCACGTCGACGATCCGCTCCGGGGTCGCGCCCAGCTCCTGCGCTATCTCCGCGGGCTCCGGGTCGCGGCCGTTCTCGCGGTTGAACTCGCGCTGCACACGACGGATCCGGCCCAGCTCCTCCACCAGGTGGACGGGGAGCCGGATGGTGCGCGACTGGTCGGCTATCGAGCGGGTGATGGCCTGACGGATCCACCAGGTGGCGTAGGTGGAGAACTTGAAGCCCTTGCGGTAGTCGAACTTCTCCACCGCGCGGACCAAGCCGGCGTTCCCCTCCTGGATCAGGTCGAGCAGCGGCAGACCGCTGCGCGGATAGCGGCGGGCGACCGCCACCACCAGACGCAGATTGGACCTGATGAAGACGTCCTTGGCCCGCTCACCCGCTTCGATCAGGGCCTCGAACTCCTCACGGGTGGCGTCCGCCTTGGTCTCCGCCTCGCCGTCGAGGATCTGCTGGGCGTAGACGCCCGCCTCGATCGTCTCGGACAGCTCGACCTCCTTCGCGGCGTCGAGCAGCGGCGTACGCGCGATCTCGTCCAGGTACATGCCGACCAGGTCGCGGTCCGCGATCTCGCCGCCATGGGCGCGAACGCTGCGTGCCGCGTCGGACGTCCCGCCGGAGGTGGCGGACTTGCGACGGGCGACGGCACGGGTTGCCATGCGTGTGCTCCCTAACGATCGTGGGCGGGCGGTTTCGTACTCGGACGCCGGCCTCCCGGGTGGCCGTGGGCCACCCCCGGCGGGCTCGGCGTGACACGGAAGCGTGTTGGCCTCACAGTCACCGGGTGCCCGGCATCCGTGGGATACAACGACCGGAATCGGGACAGAATTCCCGCCGCACCCGTCCCGTTCGCTCCGGATGCGTTACCCTGCCCGCCCGCGCGGGGGACACGGAGGAGCACGGTGGGTCAGGAAGTGCAGGTCAGGCCCGGTACCGAGGAGGACCTCACGGGCCTCACGGACATCTACAACCACTACGTGTGTGAGACGCCTTACACCTTCGACACGTTGCCCTTCCCCCCGGAGGAAAGACGCGCCTGGCTCGACGGGTATTCCGCGCGGGGCCCGCACCGGCTGCTGGTGGCCGAGGAGGCCGGCACGGGAACCCTGCTGGGGTACGCCACCTCCGGACGGTTCCGGCCCAAGCCCGCCTATCTCAGCTCGGTGGAGTGCACGGTGTACCTCGCGCCGGACGCCACGGGGCGCGGAGTGGGCGGGCTGCTCTACCGGGCGCTGTTCGACGCGCTGGCGGACGAGGACGTGCACCGGGCCTACGCGGCGATCGTCCCGCCCAACGAGCCCTCCGAGCGGCTGCACCGGCGGTTCGGCTTCGAGCAGGTCGGGCTGCTGCGCGAGGTGGGGCGGAAGTTCGGCCGGTACTGGGACGTGGCCTGGTTCGAGAAGAGGCTCTGACGGGCCTCGCTCGTGCCCCACGCCTCGCAGGCGCCCTGCGGCACGGGCAGCACGGGCGGCAGGGGCGCGCGAGGCCACGCGGAGGACCGGCTCAGCCGAACTGCACGGAGCGCTTGGCCAGGCCCATCCAGAAGCCCTCGATGGCGGAACGCTGGGCGTGCAGGTCGCCGGTGGCCTCGGCGGCGCCCATGGTGACGAAGAGCGGCGCGAAGTGCTCCGTCCGCGGATGGGCGAGCTGCCCGGCGGGGGCCGCGTGGGCGAAGTCCAGCAGGGCGTCGACGTCACCGGCGTCCAGGGCGCGGCGGCCCCAGTCGTCGAACTCGGCGGACCAGGCCGGGGTGCCCGCGTGGCGCAGCGCGGCCAGGTTGTGGGTGAAGAACCCGGAGCCGAGGATCAGCACGCCCTCGTCCCGCAGCGGGGCCAGGCGCCGGCCGATCTCCATCAGCCGCTGCGGATCCAGGGTGGGCATGGAGACCTGGAGCACCGGTATGTCCGCATCCGGGTACATCTCGGCCAGCGGCACGTACGCGCCGTGGTCCAGGCCCCGGTCGGGTACGTCCTGCACCGGGGTGCCGGGGGCGCGGAGCAGCTTGCGCACCGACTCGGCCAGCTCGGGGGCGCCGGGGGCCTCGTAGCGGACCTGGTAGTAGTGCTCGGGGAAGCCCCAGAAGTCGTAGACCAGCGGCACGGTGGTGGTCGCGGCGAGCGCCAGTGGGGCCTCCTCCCAGTGGGCGGAGACGACCAGGACGGCCTTCGGCCGGGGCAGTGAGGCCGACCAGGCGGCCAGCTCGCCGGGCCAGACCGGGTCGTCGGCCAGCGGAGGCGCGCCGTGGCTCAGGTAGAGCGCGGGCATCCGGCCGCCGGTGCGGTCGTCGGCTGTGGTGGTCATGGCGGCGGCTCCTCATTGCTTGAAAGCGCAACGACAAACCTAACGCGGCTTTGTTAAGGATTCAATCAAAGTCGCTCGCGCGGCCGGCGGTCCTAGGCGCGCCGCTCCATCGCCGCCCGGGCCGCCGCCTCCGTGACGTAGACCTCGCACATGTGGCGCCCGTCCGGTGTCGCGGTGTGCTCGACCTCCCACAGGGAGGCCCGGCGCCCGTGCGGCAGCAGGAAGACGTGCTCGTAGAGCGAGAGGCACATCCCGGTGCCGGTCCGGCACGGCGGGCCGAACGCCTGGGTGATCTCGTGCGCGTAGGCGGTCCGCAGCACCGCCGTGTCCTCCGGCCCGGGACGGTCGAGGTTCTCCGCCCGGCGCAGCAGGCGCCGGAGGTGGTCCGCCGAGTCGGCCGGTGCGTACGGCGGGACGGCGGTCTCCATCGGGGGGAGCCGGACCGGAGGCAGCCGCAAGGTGTCCACCGGCTCCAGGCCGGGCTCGTCGGCCGGGAGGGGCAGCCGGGCCGTGGCCGCGGACAGCTCCGCCTCGTCGGCGTAGACCTCGTGCCGCGCCAGGCCGCCCGGTGCCGTGTTGTGGACCAGCTCCCACAGCGTCAGCACCGAACCGTCGGTGAGCAGCCAGGTGTGCCGGTAGGTCTCCCGGTGACGGCCGGCGCTGTGGTGCGCGGAATGCAGCGAGCCGTCGTATGCCAGCGCGGAGTCCAGCCGGGTCAGGACCTCGTCGGGCAGTTCGAAGGAGTTCAGGGCGCGGCCGAGGAGCCGGTCCAGGTGTTCCTCCGGATGCGCCGCCGTCTCGTACGGAACGCTCAAGGGTGCTCCCAGCGTCGCTGCTTGTCACCTTGTGGGTGCATACCGTAGCCCCTCGGTCGGACATCATGTCCGGGAACCGAGAAAACGTACGGTTGTTGAGACGCCTGTGGGGTGCCGAGGGTTGCCTGCCGCCGGGGGCGTACGCCGGTCGTAGGCTTGAGGGATGTCCTCCTCCCACGACGACGCCGCCCGCGACGACCGAGACGGCCGCGACGGCACCCCCGTTTCCGGTTCGACGCCCTCGGCTCCCTCGGCCCCTTCGCCCGGCGCTGCCGGGCCCGGGCCGCGTGTCCCCAAGGCCGCGCTGGTCTTCGACGACCCGCTGGACCGGCAGTCCGCGGACGACACCGACCGCGGCTGGGGCGACGGGCCGCGCACCGGGGACGCCGCCGCCGACCT
>NZ_JACADT010000022.1:0-22268 GCF_013421635.1 Streptomyces sp. UH6
CGCGCAGGGCTCACTCCGAGGGCACGTTCCGCTCCGCCCAGCGGGCCAGCTCCACCGCGCAGGCGGCGACCGACTCGCGCCAGGTCCGCGCGGCCCCGTCACCCGCGTCGTCGCTCACGTGCTTGACCAGCCGGATCGGGACGCCGGCCTGCCGTGCCACGTGGGCCAGGGCGTAGCCCTCCATGTCGACGAGGGCGGCCTGCTCGGCGAGACGGTCACGGGCGGCGTCGTCGGAGATGAAGCTGTCCCCGGTGGCGAGCACGGGGCCCTCGCCCTCGCCCTCCCCCTCGCCCAGGGTGATCGGCGCGCCGTAGACCTCGCCGGTCAGTCCCGCCAGCAGCCGCGAGTCCAGGTCGTGCTGGATCACCCGGGTGATCACGTGCGTCCCGGTCCACCCCGGCCGCAGCGCACCGGCCGTGCCGAGGTTCACGATCTCGCGCGGCAGCACCCCTCGCCCCAGCACACCCGCCAGCGCCGCGGCCGCGTTGACCTTGCCCATGCCGGTCAGCAGCACGGGCGCCGAGCCCCGGAGTTCCGCCGCCTCCTCCTTGACCGCCAGGACGAACAGCGGGCGGCCGGGGGACATCTCACCGATCAGTTCCATGGGGGAACGGTACGTTCCACGCGGCGACGGCGGCCCGCGGGGGCCGGGGCGCCCAAGACGCCCGGGGCGCCCGGGGCGCCCGGGGCGCCGGATTGTCCGGAAACCGGCCTATACGGCGTTTGGTGCCGTTCGATGGGGGTCGCTCCCGTTCGCAAAGGGAATGCTCCCTTCAACCAACCCGAGTCATTCCGGAGCAACTTGAGGGAGACCCCCCATGCTTCACGGCATCGACGTCAGCTCGCACCAGTCCGCCACCTACGACACCGACGGACTCGCCTTCGTCATCGTCAAGGCGACCGAGGGCCGGTCCTACGTGAACCCGAAGATGGAGGCGCAGGCCGAGCGCGCCCGGGAGGCGGGGCTGGTGGTCGGCTTCTACCACTTCCTGTGGCCCGGCAACATCACCGAGCAGGCCGAGTACTTCGCGCAGCAGGCGCCGGTGCGGGCGGGTGACCTGCTGGCCTGCGACTGGGAGACCACCAGCCGGGGCACGCGGGCGAGCAGCGCGGAGAAGGACCGGTTCCTCCGCAAGGTGAAGACGCTCAAGCCCCGCAACCGGGTGCTGCTGTACTGCAACCGGACCTTCTGGCTGAACGTCGACCGGAGCTCGTACGACGGCGACGGACTGTGGATCGCCCAGTACGGGGTCGGCCGGGGCAAACCCAGGATCAAGGCGAAGTGGGTGATCCACCAGTACACCGACGACCCGGTGGACAAGAACGTCGCCGACTTCCGCAGCGCGGAGTCGCTGCGCACGTGGGCGGACGGCGCCTGACCCCACCCCTGCGCACCCGCGACCCCCGGCCCCCGCGCACTCCGGCGCCCTCGTACCGCCGCGCCCCGTCCCGTGCCGGCGAGGGCACGGGGCGGGGCGGGGGCACGCCCGGTCAGGGCGTCACTTGGCGAGGTACGCCCAGAACTCGTCGAAGGAGAGCAGCTTGTCGCCGTCCAGGTCACGCGAGGCGATGATGGACTCGGCGACGGCGTCGGTGACGTTCCAGTCGCCGGCCTGCGCGAGCGCCTTCTTGAACTCGGCGGCGGTGACGAAGCCGTCCCCGTCGGCGTCGAGCCGGTCGAACTCCTTGCGGGCTTCCTGAATGTCCGCCATGCCGGACCCTCCCCTTCGTGCCGGACGCGCCGCCTGCTCGCGCCCGCGTCCACATCTGCTTCTACGTCTGGTTGACGATGAAGAGATTATCCGGCCGCATGGGAGCGCAGTGCGGCGACCACCCAGGCGAACTCCTCCCGGTGGTCGGCGTCCGGCCGCCGCCCCTTCACCACCGCCAGCAACTCCCGGTAACGGGACAGCTTGTCGGTGGCGTTGGCCTCCATGCGGGCCAGCACGGCGACGTGGTCGGCGTCCTCGCCGAGGAGCTCCCGCAGCACGTCACCGGCCTCCGGCGATTCGGGCGAGACTCCACGCGCGCGGGCCTCGGAGGCGAGCTGCACCAGGCGCCGCATGAACCACATCGAGGCTCCCGCCGGGGTGGAGCCGTCGCGGTCCGCCGCGTTGAACTCGGCGGCGGCCCGCATCCGGGCGCGGAACTCCGGGTCCTGGAGCAGTTCGGCCAGCTCGACCCAGGCGTCGACCTGTTCCGGGGTGGGGTCGTCGGGCAGGTCGGCGGCGGCGCCGCGCATCCGCTCACGGATCACCGGGTCGGCGGTGTCCAGACCACGGAAGGTCTCCTCCACGAACTCCTCGATGATCCGCGCTCGTTCGGCGGCGGACAGGCGGGCCAGCTTGTTCATCAGGGTCATCTCCTCTGCGGTCGAACCGCGGTCGGCGACGGTCGACAGCACCGCGCGGGTGACCCGTAGGGCACGGATCTGCGCGTCCAGGGCGGCGACGTGGCGGGCGGCCACCTCCGCCACCGTGGTCTCCCCGGCGACCACCCGCCGCACGTCGTCCAGGCCGAGGTCCAGTTCGCGCAGGGTGTGGATCAGCTCCAGGCGCGCCGCCGAGGCGGCGTCGTAGAGGCGGTAGCCGCCGCTGGATCGGCCCACCGGGGGCAGAAGTCCCTCGTCGGACCAGTAGCGGATGGTGCGCACCGTCAGACCGGTCGCGCGGGCCAGGTCCCCGATGGTCAGCGGCGGATCCGCCCCGGGAGGGGTGCTGTCGTCGGTCATGGCAGCGAGTCTGCTGTCTCCAGCGGGTGGAGACTCAAGCGGCGCGCGCCACCGCCGGGCACGGGGCACGCGGGCACCCGGGCACGGGGAGCACCCGGGCGCGGGCACGACGGCGCGGAGCACCCGGGCGCGGGGCACGCGGGCACCCAGCGATCACGGGGGGCACCCAGGGACGGGGAACGCTAGACCCGGTCGGCGACCCGCATCTCGAACCAGGTCCGCTTGCCGCGGGGCAGCAGGTCGACGCCCCACCGGTCCGCCATGCGGTCGATCAGGTACAGGCCCCGTCCGCTCTCGTCCGTCGGCTGGACGGGCAGCAGGCAGGGCAGCCCGCGGGAGGGGTCGCGGAGCTCGACGCGGATCCAGCCGCGCCGACGGCGCATCCGCAGCCCGTAGTGGGCGGCACCGGTGTGCCGGACGGCGTTGCCCTCGAGTTCCGAGACGAGCAGCGTGCACTCCTCGGCGAGCTTGGGGCCCAGCGCCCAGTGACGCAGGATGACGACCTGCACCAGGCGCCGCGCGGTGCCCCGGGTCTCCGGGCAGGACGGCAGGACGACCTCCGCCTCCGCCGGGTTCCCGTAGGCGGCGACAGCGGTGAGCGCCCGTTCGTCCTCCACCGCGGGCGACCATCGCACGAGGGGGACGCCGCCAGGTCCCCGTGACTGTTCGATGCCCTCGAGCCCCGCCATGCCCCCCATCATGACCGCCGGACGGGCGCTCCGGGGGCGGTTCCGCAGGAATCCGCACACCGGAGCGATCGATTCCGCCCGTCCGGGTGACATATGCCGGAAGGGTATGCAAGAACGCCAGGTACGGCCGTTCCCTGAAACCTCGAAGCCAGGGGATATCCCCTGGCTTCGGGCAATCGACGTCCGCACAGCTTGTTCGGACGTGCACGACACCATTGCGGCCCTGCCATGCCCTGTCGCGAGCCGGGCGAACAGCGGATGCGGTGTTCCTGGCTTCCCAGCACACCACATCCGCTGCTCCTGCCACGATCCGCTGCTCCTGCCACGCTCAGGACAACGGCTCGGCCGCGGTCAGCGGGAGTCGATCACCCGACCGCCCGTGGGACATCGTCCGTAGGGAGAGTGACTGCGCCGGCGCATCACCATTCGGTGATCCCCGTCCAGCTCGGCCCGCCCCCGAAGTCGAACCCGGTCCCGAAGTTGAGCCCAAGGAGGAATTGGCTCACGAGGTCCCCGTCCGCGTTCCGGCCACCGCCCGTGCTCCAGCCCAGATGGCCGCCGAGGGGGGCGCCGACGGTGATGTCCCCTCCGGTTGCCTTACCACGCAGCTGGTCGAAATTGTCCGCGTTGCTGAAGAGGAAGTCACGCGGGGCGCTTGGTCCCGGCATACCTATGCTGATGCCTGCCGTACCGGACACGGCGAGTTCGTACCCCTCGGAGGTCTTGGTGACCAGCAGGCACCCCTGCCAGTTCGGACCTATCGCGGCGGAGTAGCCCCCACCGTTGCACCATCCCCGCACCTTGTCGTAACCCGTCAGGTCGGAGAGCACCGAGGCCGTCGGACTGGCGACCGTCAGGAGGCCCGAGAAGAGTTCACCCACGAAGTTCTCCACCGGGCCGGGGCCCTTCTTCTCCTCCGGCTTCGGTGCCGGCGACGGCACCGTCCACGGCTTCGGCTCGCGCTCGGGGTGGTACACGGAGTCCTCGTCGGGAACGCCGTTGGTGCACCCCGTGATGATGCCCCTGTGACACTCCGGAATTCCGAGGCCGGACGCGTCCGTGAAGGCGATGGGGTTGTTGGCGCTGTAGCCGTAGGCGCTGACGTTCTGCGGCTCGTAGTGCGCCGTGATCGGGTCGGTGCTCAGGAAGCGTCCGAGGACCGGGTCGTACATGCGGGCGCCGAGCAGGGACAGGCCGGTCGAGTCGTCCTCGGCCTTCCCGAGGAAGCCCCGGTCGCTGCCGGCGGACAGGCTTCCCGTCGTACCGCGCTGCTGGCCGAACGGGGTGTACCGACGGCGGACGACCGTGCCGTTGCCCGCGTCGATCGACAGCTGTGTGGACGCCTGGTTGTCGGACAGGAGCCAGGTCAGCTTGCCGTTCGCCGTGCCGTTGGCTTCGCGCATGGCGACGCCGACACCACCCGCGGAGTAGTAGCGCGTGGCCTTGGGGGCGTCCGTGCCCCGCTTGCGCAGTTCGTGTCCTGCCAGGTAGACGACCTTCTCCTTGGGGGTGTCGCGAAGGAGCGGCTCCCCGGCGGCGTCGTAGACGTAGTGGGACACCTCGTCACCGGTCGGCTTCTTCTGGGTGATCCGGGAGATCCGGTTCTGCCCGTTCCACTCGATGACGGAAGCGACCCCCGCCACCGTGCGACCGGTCATCTGTCCCGCCGCGTTGTAGCTGTAGGCGTCACTGCCACCCGTCGTGCGGGCGACGGACGTCACGCCGTGGGGACGGGGCTGGTCCGGGGTGTAGGTGGACTCGTCCGCGCTGTACCCGGGGTACTTGTAGTCCTGGGTCACGGCCGACGCCGACGCGGAGGTCTTCCCGGTGACGGACTGGATGTTGCCGATCCGGTCGTACGTCCAGTGCGTCTCGTACGGCTCGGCGCCGGCGAAGTCCGACACACCGCTCGCACAGCTCGTGGTCGCCGTGGTCCAGGCGTCGGTGAGCCGCTGCAGGTCGTCGAAATCGAAGCACTGCTGCTGACCGGCCTGGTTCTCCCGCAGCGCGGTCGTGATGCCGAGGTCGTTGCGGGTGTAGGTGTCGTCCTGCACCTTCGTGGTCGTCCCACCGGTGGTCGTGCTGGTCGTGATGTTCTTCAGCCAGCCCGTGCCGTTGGTGTCGTCGTAGTCGAAGGCCCGGGAAACACTGGTGCCGTCGCCCACCGTGCCGAAGGACCGGGTGGTGACCCGTCCGTTGCCGTCGTGATCGATGTCCGCCACGTAGGTGGCCAGCGGGCTGCTCACCTTCGACAGGTGCCCGTCGGTCCATTCCGAGGTCAGGGTCTCCGCGGGCAGGCCGCCGACCGCCGGGTACTCGGTCTTCGTGACGTGGTCGGCCAGGTCGTAGCCGACCTTGGTGGTGTACTCGCCCTCGAGACCGGATCCGTCCGCCGGGACCACCAGGGTCTTCTGGGTCTCACGGCCTCGGCTGTCGTAGGCGTCGACCTTGGCCGTGTACGCCTTGCCGTTGGCATGGCTGACCGTGGTGGCGATTCTGCCGAGTCCGTTGGAGGTCCCGGAGGCGTCGTAGGTCTTCTCCGTGATCAGGGTGGTGCCCTGCTTGACGGTGGTCGGCCTCTGCAACGCGTCGTAGGCGTGGCTGAGGGTCACACCGTTGTTCGTCGTCGTGTCCACCAGCCCGTCAGCGTTGTAGGTCGTGGTGGTCAGTCCCGAGTCGGGCTGCTGGGCGGACAGGATGTCGCCCGCCCAGTTGTAGGTGTAGTGGCTGGTGTTGCCGAGTGAGTCGTGCGTGTACTTGAGCAGACCCTTGCGGGTGTACTCGTAGGTGGTGGCGTACTGGTCCGCTCCGAGGTTCTCGACGACCTTGGTCTTGTTGCCGTAGACGTCGACCACGGTCTTGGTCGGGCTGCCGACCGCCGGGAAGACGGTTTCCTCGTCGGCGCCCTGGTACTGGGTGACCGTCCTGTTGGCTGTCTGCACCACACCCTTCACCTGGATCTGGGAGAGGATGGTGCGTCCCGCCCAGTCGGCCTTGGTGTCGGTGTACGACGGAAGGTTCGCCACCAGCGGGTTCACCAGCCCGGAGCCGGCGGCACCGCTGTTGTAGAACGGCGCGGAGGTGCCGGCGACGTTGCCGGACGAGTCGTACCGGGTGACCGTGACCGTCCGCCCCGTTCCCGTGGCCGCCTTCACCTGGGTCTCCCGCTCGCGGCCGAGACCGTCGGCGTAGGTGTAGCTGTCGACGTAGCTGGTCCCGGACTGCAGGGTCCGCGTGCGGACCGACACCGGGTCACCGGTGGCGACACGCGGCACGCCCGTGGTGGAGTCCATCACCGGGACCGCGTACGTGTAGACGAAGCTGGCCGTACCGTCCGGGTAGTTCGCCGCCTCGGTCTCCCGGAAGACCTTGCTCAGGCGCCCGACGGCGTCGTACACCATCTGCACCGTGTTGCCGTTCGCGTCCACCGTCTTCCACGGCTTGCCCCAGAAGCGCGAGTTGTACGTGGTGCTCGACATCGGAGCCTTCGGGCCGGTGCCGTCCGGGTCCGGGGTGGTGACCTTGACGCCGCCGGTGGGCCAGGAGGTCGCCGGCGTGTAGGTGGTCGTCGTCAGGTCGTTGGTGCCGTCCCACTCCTTGACGGGACGCCCCGCGGCGTCGAACTGCTTCTTCCCGGTCCGCCAGGCGGTCTCCGCGGTGTAGGTGCGCACCTCGGTGGGGTTTCCGTCGACCAGCTTCGTGTTGTTCTCGTCGAAGGTGGTCGCACCGTCGTAGAAGGTGACCGTCCGCTTGTCCATGTGCGCGGCCGGAGTCCCCGCCGCCTCATCCGCGGCGACGGAGGTGCAGGAGACGCTGTAATGCCGCTCGTCGTCCGGGTAGACCATCCACCGCTTGGTGCCGGTGGCGTCGTCGGCCATGTCGTCCGTGTTGTAGGCGCGGCCGTACTCGGTGCAGTGGTTGTCCGACACCGCGGTCTCGCCCCAGTCGTCGGTCCGCATGGGCAGGCCGAAGACGGTCGACGCCTTCTCGTTCGGGTCGTACTCGTGCTCGACGATGTGCTCTCGCCAGCCCGTGCCGTCGGCGGAGTTCACCACCTTCTCCAGGGTGCGCACCTTGCTCTCACGCACGATGCGCGCGTCGGGCAGGCCCGTGTACTGGGCGGTGTTGTGGGCCCAGTACTCGTGCCACTCACGCTTCTGCGAGTCGCCGTTGTGGTCACGGTCGGAGGTCTCGAGCGTCTTGCCGGACAGCCAGGCGTGGTCGGTCCACTCCGTGCCCTCCGAGTCGGTCACCTTGACGGTACGGGTGGCGCCCGGGTCGCTCTTCGACGTCCGGTCGCCGCTGAGTCCGCGGTAGAACCAGTGGTAGGTGGAGTGCTTGTTCTCGTTGGCGCCGGTAGTCACCGCGACCTTGCCGTAGCCGCGCCACTCCGACCACGACTCGTCCGCGTCCTTGACCAGCGGGTCGTTGGTGAACGCCCAGCCCGGCGCGCCGTCGTACTCGTAGTTGGTGATCATCGAGGGTGAGCCGTCGTTCGCCTTGCCCGGGTCGACCTGCACCCGCGTGGTGACGAACTTCTTGAACCAGCCGCTCTTCTCGCTGCCACCCTCGGGCGTCCACTTCTTCGAGAAGCACTCGTAGGTGTTGTTCGCCTCCGACGTGCCGCCGCTCTCCGGGCACTGGCGCAGGACGGTGCCGGCCTCGTCGGTGGCGTGCCCGTAGGTGGGGGTGATGGTGGCGCCGGTGTCGGTGAAGATCTTGTTGACCCGGCGGAAGTTCAGCTCGCCGGTACCGACCCTGTTGTCCTGCCACTCGCCGTTGAAGTTGATGGTCGGCAGGTCGATGTCGTCACCGGAGTAGCCACGCCGCTGGATGTAGTCCAGCCAGAGCTGCTCGCCGACGGAACCCTCCGGGTTCATCAGGGCGTACTTGAACTGGTACTGCTTGACCAGGTCCCAGCCCGAGGTGTTGGTGTCCCGCACGTGGATGTTGATGTCCCACAGCAGGTCGCGCTGGAAGAAAGTGGGGTAGTACGTCTTGCCGGCGCAGGCGTTGTCGTCCGTGCTGCCGTCACAGATCAGGTCGAGCGGCACGTCCGGGTAGGACTCCGGGCTCGACCCGATGCTGGGACACGCGGGAACGGTGTTGTTGAGCGGGTCCTTCTCCGCCATGCGCTCCACGCACCGGTTCGCGTGCTGGAAATCGATCATCGCGGGCAGCTGGGCGCCCGCGATCTGCGAGGCCCAGCCGTAGTCGATCCGCGACAGGTAGGACGCCGCGTCGTAGCCGCGCGCCTTGTTCGCGCCGGCGATCGAGCGGTAGTGGTTGCGCTCCTTGTTGTAGAAGTAGGAGTTCTCCACCTCGTTGGGCGTCACCACCCGGTCCAGGCTCCAGCGCCACGCCTGGTCGCAGTACGTCGGCTGCCCGCCGTTGTAGCACGGCTCGCCCGGGTCGTCGCCGATCACCGGGACGGTGAGCACGGAGTTGGTCTTCTCGTACACCTGGTCGTTGTTCAGGCGCTCGGTGCGTCCCCAGCCGAAGTAGTACCGGGTGCCGTCCTGCTTGGTCAGGACCCAGTACTCCTTGGAGGCGTCGTCGCCGTAGCCGCCCTTGAGCTTCTGGACACGCCAGGCCGGGTCGTTCTTGATGTGGTAGGTCCCGGTGCCGGTCCCGTCCTGGACCAGCTCGGAACTGATGCCGTCGATGGAGATGGTGTAGACGGCACCGTCGGGGTCCTCTGACGGATTGGGGGACGCCCAGCAGAGGTCACCCCACTCCTGACCCTGGTCCGGCCCGTGCCCGTCCTGGGCGCAGCTCTTGTAGCTGCGCTCGATCGCCCCGACGCCCAGGTCCCATCCCATTCCGACCCAGGACGCCTGGTTGTTGGAGGCAGAGGTGCGGCCGTCCACACTCTGGGAGTTGTAGTTGAGCGCGAGCTTGGGAGCGACACCGACAGGCGGCGCGGGCACCTCGATGGGCACCGAGTAGGTGAAGGCGCCGGAGGCGAGCGACGTGTCCCACTTGCCGGAAGGATTGGTCGGGGAGGCGCGGTAGTCGCCCTTGTCCGAGGACGAGCCGGAGGCCAGTGCGTACACCGTCGCCCCCGAAGCCTGCGCCGTGGCGCCCTCCGTCTTCTGCGGAGCCGCGTCGATCACCGCGGTGACCTGAGAGCTGCCCTCGTCGTTGCGCTGGCCGGGCACCGTCCGGATGCGGCCGCATTCGGCCTTCTCAGGCGTGGTCAACGCACAGGAGGGAACCTCGACCAGCCGGAGCCGGGAGGCGAAGTCACCGCCGTAGGCGTGCGCGAACCCCGAATAGTCGAGGGCGACCTCCACCGGGCCAGCGGTGGTCCGGTCATCGGCACGGGCGACCCGCAGGCCGAGGCCGACGCCCCCGAAGCCCTGGATCTCCTTGTGCGTCAGGACGTCGACCTTGACCCGGGAAGGGCTGTCGCTCCGGGGCTGACCGGCCCGTTCGGCGGTGGCTGCCCGCTGTGGCGACCGGACGGCCACCGCCGAGCGGGAAGCGCCGTCCGGCTTGACGGTCTGGCGCTTCCCGTCGGCGGCAGGTACGGAGACCACGGCGTGGCCTCCCTGCGGCCATACCGGCTCGGCCACATCGGTGACACCGGGCTCGGCCGGCTGTGCGACAGCGGCGCCCGGCCCCCTGCCGGGGACGCTGGGCTGCTTCACGGAGGCTTCGGCGGCCGCCGCCGAGGCGGAGACTCCCACGCCGGTCAGCAGCGTGACGGCCATGGCCTGCGCCGCGAGCAGGGCGAGGGCACGACGTGCAGGTCTCACGACGTCACCCCCCACAAAGGGACAATCAATGACAAGTGCATGACATTCCTTACTGGCTCGAACGGGGCGGCTCAGACGATCCGGTAGGGCTCACCGCAGACGTAGTCCACGCCCTGTTCGGTGAGGCACTCCTGGACGGTGACGGGCCCCCACAGCGTGAAGCTGTCCGCCGCGGTCACGCCCTCCCCCGAGGCACTGACGCTGACGAGGGTGACGCTGCCGTCGGCGGAGGCGGCCCGGATGTTCACGCGGGCGCCGTGGCTGTCGGCCTTGGTGTCCTTGATGTTCACGGTGACGGTGTAGGTGTCGCCGACCGGTCCCGGGCCGGTGGCACCCCACGCGTGGGCGCCGACCACGTCGGCGACCGTGTCGGTCGCGTCCCAGCGCACGGTCGGAATGCCGGCACTCGCCGTCTGCACCGAGAGGCCGAGGGCGAGCAGGAGAGCCCCACCGAGCGTGGTGGCGGCCTTGAGCGAGGTGGAAGCGGACATACGAATACTCCTGAATTCGGCTTGGATCGGGGATTACTGTTCGGGCTGGACGGCGACGCCCTTGCACCCGGCAACGTTGTCGTTGACCCCGGGCACCGCGTGGGACTTCACCGTGTTGAAGTGGGATGCGTACGCGTCGTGGACGGCTGAGTCGTCGATCTTCAGGAGCGCCTCGTCGTTCTCCCGCAGAGCCGGCCCGGAATAGTTGTGGCTTCCGGTCCAGACGACCTTGTTGATCGCGCCGTCGTACTTGCCGTCGATCAGCAGGTACTTGGAGTGGACGATCCGCTGAACCGTGGAGGGGTCCTGGTCGAAGTCGTCGAAATAGCACACGGGGTTGAAGCCGGCCACCGAGTGCAGCGTCTCCCAGGTGCCCGCGGTACCGGCGCTGTCCGCGCTGTCCGTCTCGGTGTAGACGAGTTCCACGCTGCAGCCGGCCTTCTTGAGCGCGACGAGCTTGTCGGCGACGCCCTGCCGGGTGAACTTGTACATGGCCACCCGCACCTTGGTGGCCTTGGTGGACCCGTCGCCGGCCGTGTAGGTGCACGTGACGTTGTCCAGCGTGTTCCAGACGGTGTCGGTGCTGTTCCCGGTTCCGGGGTAGTAAGGAAAGAAGTACGCCTTGTAAGGGCTCCAGGCGGAACTGGTGTACTTCCAGTTCTCCCAGTCCTTTCCCGCCAGCTTGTCGAAGTATCCGGAATACGCTTGGAAAAGCCCCGTGTTGTAGGTGGTGACGAAGGCGTCGTTCCAGAATCTCGAGTAGCTGGACGAAGAAAGATTCGTCGATGTCTGCACCACCACATCGGCCGCTCCGTCCACCTGGGAGAAGAGCCAGAATTTGTGGTGATTGATGGACTTGCCGAACTCCGGCCGCCCCAGGCACGACTTGCCCTCGGGGCAGAGACCCACGAAGGACCCCTTGGTGAGATCGGTACCGAGCGCCTCTGCGAGAATTCCGTAGCTGGGGTCCGCCGGCCTCGACGAGACCGTCGTCTCGTCCAGCATCAGCTTGACGGACACCCCTCGCTGCGTATGGGCGTCCGCCAGGGCTCGGGCCACTCCCTCGTCCCAGAAGTGGTAGAGCGCCACCTTGATGGAGGATCCCTGCGGTGCCGAGTGGATGAAGCCGAGGATCTTCTCCCTGATGGCCTCCTGCTCGGCCTGTGTGCCCAGCGGGTTGTTGAAGACCGGGCCGGACACCTCGGCGGCGGCGCTCGCCGCTGCCGTCTGCCGGGACTGCGCGTCCGGTACGCCCGGAGCGGCTGAAAGCAGCAACGGGAGAACGGCCAGGGTGACGGCGCCCCGACCGAGACCTGCTGAAATGGACAAAGAGTTACCCCTGTTCTTGCGATGAAGTGCACCGGCAGAGTTTTGGGCAGGACAAATCTGGGTACCGTGCGGCACCCACGTAATGCGAGTCGAAAAAAGACATGGGGAAACCCGGCAGGCGTGCCTTTTGCGCGCACCCTGCGTCCGACGTCCCCGATCCCCGCCCTTGTGTTTCCTGAGCCCCCGCCCACCCCTCTCCCGGTCGCCTCGCGGCAGCACGAAACCTACACCGGGCGTTCACCTTCGGTCGACCAAGAAATGGGAAGAGTTCGCCCGTGTCCGAGCGGCGGACGAAGAATGGCTTGGACGCGCTCCGCCATTTCGCATGATGCTTGGGCGAGAGCGGCAGGACCGGCGGAATTACGCTGAAGCGATCTCTCCTCGGCACACCGGACCCACTGCGCTTTTGTCGCCGCAACGAACGAAGCACGTACCCTTCGCCCTGAATCGGACGTCGGGAACATGACGGAGGGTCCCGCCTCGACGGCAGGACCCTCGGTCGTGACGGCGCTCTGCGCCGTCGGTGCACGTGCGGCTAGAGGAACTTGGCCTTGCCCGGCCCCTCCTCGACGAAGGACTTCATCCCCCGCTCCCGGTCCTCGGTGGCGAACAGCCCGGCGAACCAGTTCCGCTCGATGGCGAGGCCGGTGTCCAGGTCGGTCTCCAGGCCCGCGTCCACCGACTCCTTGGCCGCGCGCAGCGCGATGGCCGGCCCCTGGGCGAGCTTCGCGGCCCAGGCGTGGGCCTCGGTGTAGACGTCGGCGGCCGGGACGACGCGGTCCACCAGCCCGAGGGTCAGCGCCTCGTCGGCGCGGACGTGGCGGCCGGTGAAGATGAGGTCCTTGGCCCGCGACGGACCGATCAGGCGGGACAGGCGCTGGGTGCCGCCGGCGCCCGGGATCAGGCCGAGCAGGATCTCGGGCTGGCCGAGCTTGGCGTTGTCGGCGGCGATGCGGTAGTCGGCGCACAGCGCCAGTTCGCAGCCACCGCCCAGCGCGTAGCCGGTGATCGCGGCGACCACCGGCTTGGGGATGCGGGCGACCGCGGTGAAGGAGTCCTGGAGGCCGCGGGCCCGGGCGACCATGGCCGCGTGGTCCATGGCGCGCATCTCCTTGATGTCCGCGCCGGCGGCGAACACCTTCTCCCCGCCGTACACGACCACGGCGCGGACGTCGTCGCGCCGGGTGATCTCCTCGGCGAGTTCCTTGATGCGGTCCTGGGTCGCGATGTCCAGGGCGTTCATGGGCGGGCGGTCCAGGCGCAGCGTGCCGACGCCTTCGGCGACTTCGAGATGAACGGTCATGCGCAGCAGGTTACGGGCCGAACGCGGCGGCCGGCCCGGTGCGCTGTGTCACACCGGGCCGGCCGTGAGGGTCCGCGGGAGGAGCGGGAATCCCTACTTCTTCCATTCCTCCCAGGACATGTTCCAGCCGTTGAGGCCGTTGCCCGGCGCGACGACCGCGTCCGCGCTGTTCTTGACCTCGACGACGTCGCCGATCAGCGAGTTGTCGAAGAACCAGGCGCCGGGGGCCTTCTTGTCCCAGCCGCCGCGGGTGTCGCGCAGGCCGACGCAGCCGTGGCTGGCGTTGTAGTTGCCGAAGGCGTCGCCGCCCCAGTAGTTGCCGTGGATGAAGGTGCCGGAGTCGGTCAGGCGCATGGCGTGGGGCACATCCTCGATGTCGTACTCGCCCTCGTAGCCGACGGTGTCGCCGTTCATGCGGGTGACCTCGTACCGCTCGCTGATGACCATCTTGCCGTTCCAGGTCGCGGAGCCGGGGGCGCCGGTGGTGACCGGGATGGTCTTGACGACCTCGCCGTCCCGCTCGACCTTCATGGTGAGCTTCTTGGCGTCGACGGTGGACACCTGGCGGCGGCCGATCTCGAACTTCACGGTCTTGGCCTGGCTGCCGTACACGCCCGGGCGGCCCTCGACGCCGTCCAGGTTGAGCTTGACGGTGACCTTGGTGCCGGCCTTCCAGTACTCCTCGGGGCGGAAGTCCAGGCGGTCGTTGCCGAACCAGTGGCCCTCGACCTCGACCGGCGGGTCGGTCTTGATCTCGATGGCCTTCTCCACCGCGCCGGGGTCGGTGATGCCACGGGTGAAGCGGACCGAGAACGGCATGCCGACACCGACGGTGGAGCCGTCCTCGGGGCTGTAGTGGCCGATGAAGGTGTTGGCCGGCGTCAGCGTGGTGAAGCCGGTGTCCTTGACGGCGACCCGGTCGCCGGCGTCCTTCGCCTCTGCGTGCACGGTGTACTCGGCACCGGCGGCCAGGTGGGTGGCCGGGATCCAGGCCGCTCCGTCCGCGGATATGTCGCCGGCGACGGCGTTGCCCTCGTCGTCCTTGACCTCGACCTTGGTCAGCTTGCCCTTCTCCACGAAGACCTTCAGCGCGCCGCTGGTCTTCACGTCCTTGGCGCCGTCCTCCGGGCTGATCGTCAGCACCGCGTCGGACTGCTTGGCGGCCGGAGCCGCCGTCGCGGCACCGCCTCCGGTGCCCTCCCCCTTGGCGTCCGTCGTGTCCCCGCCGCCGCAGGCGGTGACGGCGACCATCAGCAGGCTCGCCATCAGGGCCGCGGCGCCCGTGCGCCTCGCTCCGGACCGTCGGCCGGACGTCGTTCCCGCTGTAGACCACACGTTCACGTGTGCTCCCCCTATTCCCCTCATCGGGCCTGGTCAGACCCCCTCCCGGCGCGTCACGCGCGCCATGACGAATCGTAAGGGCAGGATCGGGCACCTCCCCCGGCCGAAAGGTCACCGTTTCGTCCCAAGTTCAGCCCCAAACCTGTCAGGAGACGAAATTTTCCGAAGCGTTGCCGTCGGCACCCTCTCCGGGGACGTGAGCGGAACCCCCGGGGTGGGCAGAAACCTGGGGTAGGACGACGCTCCGGGGCGGCAGCGGTGGGACGATGCGCCCCTCGTACGTTGTCGCCCCACGAGCCGCGGGAGGCCAACCGGTGTCGAGCGCAGCCGAGCAGCAGGCAGTGGCGGACCAGCGCGCCGCCGAGGTGGACCACGACGCCCTGGCGGCCGCCGTGCTGAACGGGACCGCGCACGCCCCGACGCCCGTGCCGCCGGTGTGGCCGGGCTCGTCCACACCGCTGGGCGCCCGGTACCGGGTGGGACCCGACGGCGTGGCCGGGACCAACTTCGCCCTGTGGGCGGGCGGCGCGGAGGCGGTGGAACTGTGCCTCTTCGAGTCCGACGGCACCGAGCTGCGGGTACCGCTGGGCGAACTGACCCACGAGATCTGGCACGGGTTCGTGCCCGGGGTGCGCCCCGGGCAGCGCTACGGCTACCGGGTGCACGGCCGGTGGGACCCGTGGACCGGAGCCCGCTGGAACCCGGCCAAACTGCTCCTCGACCCGTACGCGCGGGCCGTCGACGGCGAGTTCGCGCTGCCGCCGGAGGTCTACGGGCACGTCCGGGACTGGCCGGACCAGCAGGTCGCGGACACCGTCCGGGACGACCGCGACTCCGCGCCGTTCGTCCCCAAGGGCGTGGTCGTCCACGACGACGACGACTGGGCGGACGACCGGCGGCCCAAGACCCCCTGGTCCGACTCGGTCATCTACGAACTGCACGTCCGCGGCTTCACCATGCGCCACCCCGGCGTCCCCGAGGAGCTGCGCGGCACCTACGCGGGCCTCGCCCACCCGGCGGCGATCGAGCACCTGACACGCCTCGGGGTCACCGCCGTGGAGCTGCTGCCGGTGCACCAGTTCGCCCACGAGGACCACCTGCTGCGCCGCGGACTGACCAACCACTGGGGCTACAACTCCATCGGCTACTTCGCCCCGCACGCCGGCTACGCGGCCACCGGCACGGGCGGCGAGCAGGTCGGCGAGTTCAAGCGGATGGTGCGCGCCCTGCACGCGGCGGGCATCGAGGTGATCCTCGACGTGGTCTACAACCACACCGCCGAGGCCGGGGAACTCGGCCCGACGCTCTCCCTCAAGGGCGTCGACAACCGCGCCTACTACCGCCTGCAGTCCGACGCCCGCCGCTACGCCGACTACACCGGCTGCGGCAACACCCTGCACGTGGTGCGCCCGCAGGTGCTGCGGCTGATCACCGACTCGCTGCGCTACTGGGTGACCGAGATGGGCGTCGACGGCTTCCGCTTCGACCTGGCGGCGGCGCTGGCCCGCTCCATGCACGACGTCGACATGCTCTCGCCGTTCCTCGCGGTGATCGCCCAGGACCCGGTGCTGCGCCGGGTGAAACTGATCGCCGAGCCGTGGGACGTCGGCTCGGGCGGCTACCAGGTGGGGGCGTTCCCGCCGCTGTGGACGGAGTGGAACGACCGGTACCGGGACGCCGTCCGCGACTACTGGCGCGGCGCGCTGCCGGACGTCCGGGACCTCGGCTACCGGCTGTCCGGCTCCAGCGACCTCTACGCCTGGGGCGGACGGCGGCCCTACGCCTCGGTCAACTTCGTCACCGCGCACGACGGCTTCACCCTGCGCGACCTGGTCTCGTACCACCACAAGCACAACGAGGCCAACGGCGAGGGCAACCGCGACGGGACGAGCGACAACCGGTCCTGGAACTGCGGCGTCGAGGGCGAGACCGCCGACAAGGAGGTCAACGCGCTGCGCCGGCGGCAGCTGCGGAACCTGCTGACCACCCTCCTGCTCTCCACCGGGGTGCCGATGCTGGTGGCGGGCGACGAGATGGGCCGCACCCAGGGCGGCAACAACAACGCCTACTGCCAGGACAACGAGACGGGCTGGGTGGACTGGTCGCTGCTGGAGGACCCCGGCTGGCGGGAGCTCCTCGAGCTCACCTCGCGGCTGATCGCGCTGCGCCACCGCCACCCGGTGCTGCGGCGGCGCGCCTTCTTCTCCGGCCGCCCGCAGGGGGCGGACGGCCTGCGGGACCTGGCCTGGTTCACCGCGGACGGCGGCGAGATGACCGAGTCCGACTGGTACGCGCCCACCGCCACGCTCGGGATGTACCTGTCGGGCCGGGACATCCCCGGGCGCGACGAGCGGGGCGAGCCGGTCGTCGACGACAGCTTCCTCGCCGTCCTGCACGCCGGTCACCGGCCGGTGACGTTCACCCTGCCGGACCGGCCCTGGGCCGAGCGGTACGAGGTGGTGGTGGACACCGGGCTGGAGGAGCAGCGCCGGGCGCCCGGCGAGACCCACCGGGCGGGCGACACGGTCGTCGTGCCGCCACGCACGGTGCTGCTGCTGCGGGTGCGCTGACCTGGGGCGGGAGAGCGGGCACCAGGGGTCACGGGGCTCACCCGGTGCTCCCCGTCCCGCTCCCGGTGCGCCCGCGGGGGCTTCCGGGGCGCCCCGAAAATCACTGGGGATTGTCAGTATCGAACCTTAGGCTCGCTCCTGATGCCCAGTGACCTGAACCCCGAAGAAGCCGCCCCCGGGCGCACCCCCGCGGTCCGCACCCTGCTCCGTCTGTGGCCGTACCTCCGGCCGGTCCGGGCACGGTGGTTCGCCGCCGCGGTCATCGCGGTCGTCGCCTCGCTGACCAGCCTGGTCATACCGGTCGTCCTGAAGTGGATGGTGGACGGCCCGATCGCCGACGGCGACACCGCGGGGGTCTGGCTGGGCGCGCTGTGGGTGCTGCTGCTGGGCCTCGCCGAGGCGGTGCTGTTCGGCCTGCGGCGGTGGCTGGTGGCCCGGCCGCTGTCCGGTGTGGAGGCCGGCATGCGCGAGGCGCTCTACCGGCGGCTCCAGCGGCTGCCGATCGCCTTCCACGACCGCTGGGCCTCCGGCCAGCTGCTCTCCCGGGCGACCACGGACCTGATGATGGTCCGCCAGTTCCTCGCCTTCCCCCTGACCTTCCTGCTGGTCAACGGGGTGACCATCCTGGCCGGCGTGGTCGTGATGCTGGTCATGGACCTGACGCTGGGCCTGCTGGTCCTCATCCCGGTGCTCCCGGTCATCCTCGTCTGCACGGCCTTCGAGAAGCGCTTCTCCGAGGCGTCCCGCGCCGCCCAGGACCAGGTGGGCGACGTGACCACGCTGGTCGAGGAGAGCGTGCTGGGCATCCGGGTGATCAAGGGTTTCGGCCGTCACCGCAGCCAGGCCCGCGCCTTCCGGGAGCTGACGCACCGCCTGCGCGGCACCGAGCTGCGCAAGGCGCGGCTGCTCGGCGCGATCATGACCGTCATCGTCACCCTGCCCGAGCTGGCGATCGGCGCCTGCCTGGTCCTGGGCAGCGTGCGGGTCGCCGACGGCACGCTCTCCGCGGGCACCCTGGTGGCCTTCCTCTCCACGGCCCTCGCGCTGCACTGGCCGATCGTCTCCATCGGGTTCCTGCTCGCGATGAGCCAGGAGGCCGCCACCGCCACCGCCCGCTACTTCGAGGTGATGGACACCGAGCCGGAGTCCGGCGCGCCCGTCCCGGCCGCCGTGCCCTCCGGCGTGCCGGCCACCGTCCCGGCCGACCTGCCCGTCGGCGTACCGACCGTCTGCCCGAGCCCCTTCACGGCCACCGCGCCCCCCGCGGGGGAGGGCGGGCTGCGCCTGGAGGGCGTCCGGTTCCGCTACCCCGACGCCCCCGAGGACTCCCCACCGGTGCTGGACGGCGTGGACCTCCACGTGCGGCCCGGCGAGTCGCTGGCCCTGGTGGGCGTCACCGGGTCCGGCAAGACCACCCTGACCGCCCTGGTGCCCCGGCTCCACGAGCTCACCGGGGGCCGGATCACCCTGGACGGCGTCGACATCACCGCCATGCCCCGGGAGGAACTGCGCTCCCGGGTGGCCGTCGCCTTCGAGGACCCCACCCTGTTCTCCGCCACCGTCGGGGAGAACGTGCTGATGGGCGCGGCGGGCCGCGACGACGGCGCCGACGACGCCGAGGCCCTCGAACGCGCCCTCGGGGTCGCCCAGGCCGGCTTCGTGCACGCCCTTCCGCAGGGCGCCGACACCCAGGTCGGCGAACAGGGACTGAGCCTCTCCGGCGGTCAGCGGCAGAGACTCGCGCTGGCCCGCGCGGTGGTGGGGCGCCCCGGCTTCCTGGTGCTGGACGACCCGCTGTCCGCGCTCGACGTGCACACCGAGGCCGCCGTCGAGGCCGCTCTGCGCGAGGTGCTGGCGGACACCACCGCCCTGATCGTCGCCCACCGCCCGTCCACCGTGCTGCTCGCCGACCGGGTGGCGCTGCTGTCCGGCGGACGGATCGCCGCCGTCGGCGACCACCACGAACTGCTGCGGACCAACGCCGAGTACGCCTGGCTGATGTCGGGCGCCGCCCTGGAGCCCGAGGAGGCCCGCCGATGACGGCTCCCGCCGCGCAGTCGCGCCGGCAGAACGAGAAGCGCGGGCAGAACGACAAGCGCGGGCGGCACGAGGGGCCGCCCGGCGTGGACGCCTCCGTCGCGGGCGAGGACCCGAGCGACGCCTTCGACCGGGACGTCCTGCCCACCCCGCCCGGCGCGACCGCCGCCCTGCTGAAGTCGCTGCTCGCGCCGCTGCGCGGCCGGGTGGTGCTCGCCGCCGTCCTGCTGCTGCTCCAGCAGGCGGCGACGCAGGCCGGGCCGCTGCTGGTGGCGTACGCCATCGACAGCGCGGTGCCCGCCTTCCGGGTGAGCGACCACGGGCCGCTGCTGCTGGTCGCGGTGGCCTACCTGCTCGCCGCGGCCTCCGGCGGCGTCCTGGAGTACGCCTTCATCACCTGTTCGGCGCGGGTCAACCAGGACGCCCTGCTGGACCTGCGGGGCCGGATCTTCCGGCACGCGCAGGCGCTCAGCGTCGACTTCCACGAGCGGTACACCTCGGGACGGCTGATCTCCCGTGCCACCACCGACGTGGAGTCGCTGCGCGAACTCCTCAGCGAGGGGCTGCAGGAGCTGATCTCGGTGGTCGTCTCCTTCGTCTACATCTCGGCCCTGCTGCTCTGGCTGGACCTGGGCCTCGGCGCGGTGGCGGTGGCCTCCTTCCTTCCGCTGGCCCTGCTCATCCGCAGCTACCAGCAGCGGGCCGGACGCATCTACCGGGAGCGGTCCACCGCGATCGCGGCGGTGATCGTGAAGTTCACCGAGACCATGAACGGCATCCGCCCGGTCCGCGCCTTCCGCCGGGAGGCGGCCAACGACGCCGAGTTCGCCCCGCTGAACAAGCGCCACGAGCGGACCAACGGCGACGCGCTGCTGGAGATGGCCCGCTACGTGGTGGGGTCCCGGCTGGTCGCCAACGTCACCGTCGCCGGCATCGTGCTGTGGGGCGCCTACCGGGTGGCCGGCTCCACCCTGGCGCTGGGCGTGCTGGCCGCCTCGGTGCTCTACCTGCGCCGCCTGTACGACCCGATCGACCGGCTCGGCATGTTCCTCAACGCCTACCAGTCGGCGGCCGCCTCGCTCGAGAAGATCGCCGGCCTGCTGGCGCAGGTGCCCGCGGTCCCCGAGCCGGAGGTCCCGCGCGAGCTGCCCGCGACGCGGGACGGGCGTCCGGGCCGTGAGGTGGTCTTCGACTCCGTCCGGTTCGCCTACCGCACCGGCGGGGAGGTGCTGCCCCGCTTCGACCTGACGATCCCGGCCGGGCAGACCGTCGCCGTCGTCGGTTCCACCGGCGCCGGGAAGTCCACCCTGGCCAAGCTGCTGGCGCGCTTCTACGACCCCTCCGGCGGGCGGGTCCTGCTGGACGGCGTCGACCTGCGGGAGCTGGCCAACGCGGACCTGCGGCGCGGGGTGGTCATGGTGACCCAGGAGGCGTTCCTCTTCTCCGGCACGGTCGCCGAGAACATCGCCATCGGCCGGCCGGAGGCCACCCGCGAGGAGGTGGAGGAGGCCGCCCGGGCCATCGGGGCGCACGAGTTCATCGCCGCGCTGCCCGACGGCTACGACACCGACGTCCGCAAGCGCGGCGGCCGGATCTCCGCCGGTCAGCGCCAGCTCGTCGCGTTCGCGCGCGCGTTGCTGGCCGACCCGGCCGTGCTGATCCTCGACGAGGCGACCAGTTCGCTGGACGTCCCCGGTGAACGGGCCGTGCAGCGGGCCATGTCGACGGTGCTGCGCGGCCGCACGGCGGTGGTCGTCGCGCACCGGCTCTCCACCGTGGAGATCGCCGACCGGGTCCTGGTGATGGAGAAGGGCCGGATCGTCGAGGACGGCTCGCCGGCCGGACTCGTCGGCGGCCGGGGCCGCTTCGCCGACCTGCACCGCGCCTGGCGGGACAGCCTGGCATGAGGCCCGGGTTCACCGGCCGGCCCGTCGACGCCTACGAGGACCCCGGCGTCCCCGACTCCCGCGGCGCGGGCCGGTACCTGTGGTGGCTGCTCTCCCGCCAGAAGGGGCGGGCGGTCCTCGGCTCGCTGTACGCGAGCCTGTGGATGGGCACCTTCGCGCTCACCCCCTGGACCCTCTCGCACGCCATCGACGACGGGCTCGGCCCCCGTGACGCGGGTGCGCTGCTGGGCTGGACGTCGGCGCTGCTCGCGTTCGGGCTGCTGGGCGCGCTGCTGGGGCTCGGCCGGCACCGCACCATGAGCCAGCTCCGGATGGACGCCAACCTCCGCACCGTGAAGGTCGTCTCGGAGCAGGCGGCCCGGCTGGGGGCGGGCCTGTCACGGCGCACGGCGGCGGGCGAGGTGGTCACCATCGGCGTCGGCGACGTGCAGACCATCTCCGAGTCGCTGACGCTGGTCGGGCCGGGGGTCGGGGCGGTCGTCGCCTCGGTGCTGGTCGCGGTGCTGCTGCTGGACGTCTCCCCGCTGCTGGCCCTGGTGCTGCTGACCGGGATGCCGGTGATCGCGATGCTGACCCGGCCGCTGATGAAGCGGCTCCAGGCAAGGGAGAGCGACTACCGGGACGGGCAGAAGCTGCTCACCGCGCGGATCGGCGACCTGGCGGGCGGCCTGCGGGTGCTGGGCGGTCTCGGCGGCAAGGACCTGGTGGCACGGGCGTTCCGGCGGGACTCCGCGCTGGTGCGCGAACAGGGGTACCGGGTGGGGGCGGTGGCCGGGTGGATCCAGTCGCTCGGCACCGGCCTGCCCGTCCTCTTCCTGGCGCTGATCACCTGGCTGGCGGCCCGGATGGCGGCGTCCGGACACATCACGGTGGGCGAACTGGTCGCGGTGTACGGGTACGTGGCGGCGCTGGTGTCGCCGATGGCCTACCTGGTGGAGGCCTGGTACCTGCTGAGCCGCGCGCTGGTGGCCTCCGGCCGGGTGGTGGGCCTGCTGCGGCTGGTGCCGGAGACGGGACCCGCTCCCGGTGAGGCCCTGGCGGGGCCGGACGGCCCGGCGGACCTGTGCGACCCGGTGTCCGGTGTGGTGGTCGCGCCGGGGCGGCTGACC
>NZ_JACADT010000220.1:0-7324 GCF_013421635.1 Streptomyces sp. UH6
GGACCCGGGCACCGACGCGATGCTGCTGCTGCGGAACCTGCCGCTGGAGCCGGCCGGCCCTCCGGCGACGCCGTCCGTCCCCGGCTCGGTGCAGCGCACGGCGACCCTGCCGGCCGCGGCCGTCATGCTCATCGGCATGGCGCTGGGCGAGGTCGTCGCCTTCGACAAGGAGAAGTCGGGCGCCCTGCTGCAGGACGTGGTGCCGGTGCCGGGCATGGAGACCTTCCAGGGCAACGCCGGCTCCGTGAAGCTGAACATGCACACGGAGAACGCCTTCCACCCGCTGCGTCCGGACCTGGTGGGCCTGATGTGCCTGCGCAACGACCACGAGAACGTGGCCAAGCTCCGGGTGGCGTCGGTGCGCAGGATCGTCCCGTTGCTGCCCGCCGCCGTTCGCGCGGTGCTGCACGAGCCGCGCTTCCTCATCGAGGCCCCGGCCTCCTTCGACATGCCCTCCGGCAGTGCCCGGCCGCGGGGTGTGCTGACCGGCAGCCCCGACGACCCGGACCTGACGGTCGACTTCAGCAGCACCGTGGCCCTCGACGGCGAGGCCACCGACGCGCTCCTCCTGCTGGAGAAGGCGGTCGAACGCAGCTACCGGGAGCTGCTGCTCCAGCCGGGAGACCTGGCCTTCGTCGACAACCGCATGGCGCTGCACGGCCGCAGCGCCTTCGTTCCGCGCTACGACGGCGCGGACCGCTGGCTCCAGCGCATCTTCGTGCACTTCGACCACCGGCGCTCGCGCGCACTCCGCCCGACCGGGGGCCAGGTCCTGCTGAGCGCCGCGCCGGCCGCCACCCCGACCGAGAGGTAACACGTCATGGCCATCGGGGCAGTCCCCCTCCCCTACACCCGGCCGGTCTCCCCGATGGAGGCATGGTTCCTGGTCTACCCGGACTCGGTGCCCGGAGTCATGCACCTGCTCGTCGAAGGAACCGGGGTGATCACCGGGCCCCAGCTCGCCGACGCCGTCGAGCAGGCCGCCCGGTCCTGCCCGGGCACCCGGCTCACCCGGGACGGGATGACCTGGAAGGACAGCGGGACGGCCCCCGAGGTCCGCGAGCTGCCCCCGGGCGGCCTCGACCTGGCCGTCGATCCGCCCGAACTGCACCGTCCGCTGATGGGCGACCCGGGCCCCACCTGCGAGGTGCTGCTGTCCTCCGGGGACGGCAGCACCCGGGTGGTGTTCCGAGCCTTCCACGGCGCGCTGGACGGCAAGGGCCTGATGTTCTGGGCCGAGGAGGTCTTCCGCGCCCTGCGCGGCGAGCCCCTGCACGGTGCTCCCGACGCGGTGAGCGAGGCCGAGCTGCTGGACCGGCTGGACGCCCGGGGTGTGACGAGCTCGCCGGGCGTCGAGGCCGACCTCGAGTGGCCCTCCGCGCTGGGCGCCCGGCGTGCGGGCGGCGGCCGGGGGTTCTTCTGGCGCCGCCGCACCGTCGACGGCTCGCACCCGGGCGCGGTCGCCAAGGTGGCCCTGGCCGTCACCCGGGCCCGTGGCCTGGACACCGGACGCTTCATGGTGCCGGTGGACCTGCGCCGGCACGCCCCCGAACTGCGCTCGACGGGCAACCTCACCCACAACCCGCTGCTGGAGGTGGACGCCGACTCCGGCTGGGAGGAGGCGCACGAGCGGATGCTGACGCTGCTGGCCGGCAACCACGACCTGGCGGCGCGCGCCGACACCGTGATGACCCAGGTGCCGCTGGACGTGCTGCGCCGTCAGATCGCGGAGCTGGACGGGTACTCCGCCGCACGGAACAAGTACGCGGCCCTGGCGATCGTCTCGCACATGGGCCGCGTCGACGAGGCGGCCCTGAGCACCGACGCCTTCCGGGCCACCGAGGTCTTCGTCCTGCCGAACTCGGGCCCCGTCGGTCCTCCCGAGATCGACCTGGTGGAGTTCGGCGGCCGCACCGAGATCACCATCGGCTGGCACGACGAACCGGGCACGGCGCAGCGGGCCGAGGCCCTCCTCGACGCCATCGAGGAGGAACTCTCCCCCGCCCACCGCCGGCGCTGGGCGGGCAACGCCGCCCCCCGTGCGCTGTCGCGGACCGGCACGGTGGTGGAACAGTTCGAGGCCCAGGTGGCGCGTACGCCCGACGCGGTGGCGCTGACCGGCCCGGAAGGACCGGTGGACTACGCGGAGCTCAACCGCCGGGCCGACGCGGTCGCCGCCGAACTGCAGGACCGGGGCGTCGGGCGCGGTTCGGTGGTGGGGCTCGCCGTGGGCCGCACCGTCGCGGCGATGGCCGGCGTCTGGGGCGTTCTCAAGGCGGGCGCGGCCTACCTGCCGCTGGACCCGGCCCATCCCGACCAGCGGCTGAAGGGCCTGCTGCGCGACGCCCGGGTCTCCGTCTGCCTGGTGGGGTCGGACCTGGCCAAGCGGGACCTAGTCCCGGTGGGCTGCGAGGCGGCGGTCGTGGAGGACCTGGCCGGCCGCGGCGGCCGCCCGGTCCCGGCGGGGGTGCGGCCGGACGACCTCGCCTACGTCATCTACACGTCCGGTTCGACGGGCCGCCCCAAGGGCGTCGAGATCGAGCACGCCCAGCTGTCCGTCTTCGCCGACTGGGCGATTCCCCTGTACGGCGTGGACGACACGACCCGGTTCCCGCTGTTCACCTCGCTGGCCTTCGACCTGTCCAACACGGCGCTGTTCCTGCCGCTGCTGGTGGGCGGTTCCGTCGCCCTGGTCCCCGACGACCTCGACCACACGGTGCTCCGGGAGATGCTCACCTCCTCGGGCGCGAACGCCCTCAAGCTGACCCCCACCCACCTCGATCTCATCAGCAGGCTGGGGCTGCGGCCGGTGGGCTTCCGCACGGTCGTCGCCGGCGGCGAGTTGCTGCGCGGCGCGGTGGCCGCCCGGGCGCAGGAGATCTTCGGCCCGCAGTGCCGGATCTTCAACGAGTACGGGCCGACCGAGACGACGATCGGCTGCATGTCCCGCCGGTTCGACCCGGAACGGGACGCGGAGCTGCCGTCGGTGCCGATCGGTCTGCCCACCCCGAACACCGCCATCCACCTGCTCGACGCCCGGGGCTGCTTCGTCGAACCGGGCGAGGTGGGCGAGATGTTCCTGGCCGGTGACCAGCTGGCCCGCGGCTACCGGGGCCGGCCGGATCTCGACGCGGAACGCTTCGTGCGCCTGGCCGACGGGACCCGCGCGTACCGCAGCGGAGACCTCGCCCGGCTGCTGCCGTCCGGGGAACTGGAGTCCGCGGGGCGCACCGACGAGCAGGTCAAGGTGCACGGTCACCGCGTGGAACCCGCGGAGATCGCCCGGATCCTGGAGGAACACCCGTCGGTGGCGAGTGCCTTCGCCGCCGGGCTGACCCGCCCCGGGACGACCGACCGGACCCTGTGCGCCTGGGCCGTCGCCGCCGGCGACGGGACGCCCACCGACCTGCTCCCCCTGCTCGAGGACCACCTGCGGGAGCGGCTGCCGCGCTACATGGTCCCCTCGACCATCCTGCTCATCCCCGAACTGCCCCTGACGCACAACGGCAAGGTGGACGTCTCCGCCCTGCCGAGGCCGTCCGGCGCCGCCGAGCCCTCCCAGGGCTCGGGCGACGCCGGAGGGTTCGCCGGGAGCCGCGACGAAGTGGAGGAGACCATCGCCGAGATCTGGACCGAGGTCCTGGGGCTGCCCGCGGACCGGCTGGGCCAGGACCCCGACTTCCACGCCCTGGGCGGGGACTCGGTGTCCCTGCTGACCATGCTGGCGCGCGTGTCGTCGGACGTCGTGGGCCGCGAGGGGGAGAAGGAGTTCATGTCCCACCTGGCCGGCTTCATCGCCCGCCCCACCCTGCGACACGTCTCGGAGGTGGCCCGCCGGCTGAGCTGACGAAGTGAACCGGTGGGGACGGCGCCTGCGCGGCTCGTCCCCACCGGTTCGTGTGGTCGTCGGTCCGGTCCTGTTGCGGCGGTGCTCTCAGGCCGCGAAGAGGTCGAACGTGGAGGTGCGCCGGGGCCCGGCCATCTGGTCGAGCTGGGGGTCCACGGTGAGCATCGCCTGGTGCAGGCGCTGAAGCTGCGGGGACGGCTCCACCCCGAGCTCCTCGATCAGCCGCATCCGCAGCCTGCGGTAGATCTCCAGGGCGGAACCCTGCCGCCCCGCCCGGTACAGGGCGACCATGGCCTGCGAGTGGAGCCCCTCGTGGTGCGGGTGACGGGCGGTCAGCTCGGTCAGCTCGGCGATCAGCTCGCTGTGCCGCCCCAGCCGCAGGTCGGCGTCGATCCGCCGCTCCACCGCCACCAGCCGGCTCTCCTCCAGCCTCAGCACCTCGATCTCGAGGACCGGGCCGAGCCGGACGTCCACCAGGGCGTTGCCGTCCCACAGCTCGAGGGCCTGCCGGTAGCACCGGGCGGACCCCTCGTTGTCGCCGGACTCGAAGGCCGCCAGCCCCTGGGCGGTCAGCTCCTCGTAGCGGTGCACGTCCACGCAGCCGGAGGGGATCTGCAGGACGTATCCGTTGTGCCGGGTGGCCAGAACGTCCTTGGCGCTGGTGCCGGCGTCACACCCCATGGCGGCGCTCAGACGGCGCCGCAGCTGCAGGATGTACGTCTGCAGCGTGGTGAGGGCGCTCTGCGGAGGGTGGCTGCCCCAGATCTCCTCCATGAGTCTCTGTACCGGCACCACTCTGCCTGGGTACAACGTCAGCAACGACAGGATCTGTCGTGGCTTGGCCGCGGACGGCACGATCGACGCTCCGTTGACATGGGCCTCGAGCGGGCCCAGAACCTGAATTTTCATGCCGGCCTCCCCCTTCGCATACCGTCGACCACTCGCGTCGCACGCTAGTCCGAAACGTGTCGGTCGAGCGGTGCCCTCCAGTCCCTCTCCAATTGCTTTCCAGGCGGCTTCCACTCGCGGGCCTCATCCTGGCCGGATCAGCTGAGGTCACCGGGGGGACATCACGCCTCCGGCGCGATCGGCGGTGCCGCGCCCGGTCGTCGAGCCGCGCAGGTGCGGACCGGCGGTCGGCCGTCCGTCGTCGAAGCGCGGCCGTGCGGCGCCGTTGGGCGCTTCGCGCCGCGCGGAACCTCCCGGGGGCTCCTCCGGCCCCGCCCCCGGGACACGGATTGCCGGGCCGGGCATCACTGCCGGGTTTGGCGCCGCCTGCGGCATGAGAAGACGTCAGCGGGTGTGTGGGGCGCACCCCGCTGGAGGAACGCTTGAGCCTCGCTGGAGAAATGGCCGGGCGCTCCAGGAGGAAAAACTCGCCCGTCGGGGCGGAAGCCGTCCGTCCGGGGACGGAACCACTGATTCCACAGGTCGCGGGACTCGGACCGCGCCCTTGTTCCCTGACGTTGCGTCACCATCGCACCCCAGCACGGGAACCACTGACGGCCCGCACCTTCTAATAAGGAAGAGGCCTACGTTTCCGCAGGTCAGAGAGGTGCGCATGGCTCAGAAGTTACCTCATGAGGCAACTTCGGCACCCTGAGATTGCCTCATGAGGTAACTTCGACCCCTTGATTGCGACCTATGTGCGCAATAGTGCGACCACCGGAAGTTACCTCATGAGGTAACTTCGCGCCGCGAACGCGCCGATAGGTCGCATCGTTGCTACCTATCTGCGCAACTGACTAGGGTGAGCGGGTCTTGGTTTCGACAAAGGAGGGCTCATGGCCCAGCCGCAGCGGGACGACCACCGGTCACCCCGCTCGTCACCCGCGCCCGAAAGCCCCTACAACCTCGCCCCCAGACCCAGGGACAACCTCGTCCGCCTGCCGGCCGGGCACTCGGCCGAGGTACGTCCCCCGGTCAGCGCGGGCAACTTCATCGGCGGGTACTTCGCTCAGGACTCGCTGGAGTTCCTGTGCTGGATGGCTCAGTACTTCCGTGACGACAACACCTCGTTGCGGGTCCTGCTCTGGCTGATGGGCAGCCAGGACGTGGGCGGCGCCGTGTGCCTCAAGCAGCGGGAAATCGCCGACGCCCTGCAGCTCACCCGGCCGCAGGTGTCGCGGAGCATCCACAAGCTGGAGAACCTGGGCCTGGTGTTCTCGCCGAGGCGGGGCCACTATCAGCTCCAGCCCGCCGTCACCCTGCGCGGCGGCTACCGAGCCGTTCCCAAGCCCGGCAGGGGCTCGGGCCGCAGGGTCACCGTCCCCGTCGAGCAGCTCAGTCTGCTGAGCGACCTCGCGCTGGATCCGAACGTTCCGGACGAGTTCCGTGCGCTGGGGCTGCCCGGCGCACGGCTGCCGGAGAAACCCGAGGAGGCCTGACCATGCCGCTGCCTGCGCCGATTCAGCAGGAGCTGTCCGTCGGCACGTTCAACGTCTTCGCGTACATGCCCGCCATGCCCGGCATCGCCTACCGGGTTCTCTTCGAGCTGCTGGGCACCCAGCAGAACGGAGGGTTGTGCCTGGTGACCGAGGAGGCGCTCGCCGCCCAGCTCGGCGTGCACCGCTCCATGGCCGGGCGCGGCCTGCAGTCGCTCATCCACGCCCGCATGGTGTTCCGGGAGGCCCGCGGCACCTACCGGCTCAACCCCATGCTGGCCGGCGGCCGCACCTTCGAGGAGCACCTCGAGGCCATCCGCGACCTGGACCCCGAGGACCGTCTCGACGTCGACCACTTCCAGGACCGCTACGACCGCGCCGTCGCCGAGGCATCCATCGCCCGTCAGCGCCGCAACAAGGGCCGGGCGAAGGCGTCGTCGTCGGCTCCGGACACCCGACGGGAGCGGGCCGTCGCCGAGGCCGACGTCGTCAGCATCACCACCGCCAGGCGGCGCCCCCGGCGGCAGCCGTCCTGACGGTCCACGGCCGAAGGACCCCGGAAACCATCGGAGCCCCGCCGAGAAGGCGGGGCTCCGATGTGTCTTGGTTTCGCTGCAAACTTTACAGCACCGCCTCGGCCGCTGCGGGGGTGCCCGCCCCGCGTCCGGCCCCCGGTGGCCGGAATGCCGCCGGTCAGCGGCTCCCACGGCCCCTGGTCACCAGGCCATCGCGGACATGTGCGAGCCCCGTCCGGCGGCTCCTTCCCGAGGACGGCCGATTTTCGCGCGTGGTGCCGCCCGGTTATCACGGCGTGATAATTCCGCGGGCCCCGCGGCCCGGTCCGTCACGCGGCCCGCCCGGCGAAGGCGGCGCGGGACACCGGGAGCCCCTCAGGAGCGGGGCCGTTCCGGGGATCGTGCGCCGGGCACGAAGGGGAGCCGGGCGGCCAGGGTGGAGGCGCCGCGGACCAGCGGGGTCGCCATGATCCCCGCCACGCTGGTGCGGCCCGCGATGTAGGCGTCGAGGCGGCGCCAGGCCGGGGGCAGGCGGGTGAGGGCCGTGTGGACGAGGCCCGGGTTGCGGGTGAAGAGCT
>NZ_JACADT010000221.1:0-7292 GCF_013421635.1 Streptomyces sp. UH6
CCGGCTGTGGGGGACCGCCGGTCCGACCGGGCGCGCGGTGTACCCCGGCCGAGGTCCGGGGGGAACCCCGGCCGTCCCCTGTTCGGCCCAGCCGCCCGCCGTCAGGGGGCGGGGAACCGCCTGTACGGGGCAGGCAACGTTGCGCGGGGGGTGGTGCCTCGTGCATGCTCCGGAGGATCCCGGTGGGCCGTGCGGAGCGGGCGCCCGGGAGGAAGCCTTGCCACCGGCACCTGCCGGTACCCGTCCGGACCTGCGGAACTCATGCCGGGACCCGCAGAAAATGAGCCGGGGACGCTTGCCGCCGTACCCTGGAGGGTATGGGGACGGGAAGACGAATCCCGGACACAGCTCCGCCGCTCACGTCACCCGAAGAGGATCACAACGCCGAGACAGCCATGGCCGGTCACGAATACACCGATCCCGCGGACCGCAAGCCGCCGGTCGCCGAACCCACGGCGTCCGATCCCCTGGCGGCGGACGAGGTGCGCCCCCGCCCTTGCGATCCCGCCTTCAAGCACGGGGTGGTCGTCGGGTTCGACGGCTCCACGTCCAGTGAGCGCGCCCTCGCCTACGCCGTGGGCATGGCGGCCCGGTCCCGCTCGGGGCTGATCATCGTCCACGTCGCCAACCGCCTGCCGACCACCGTCTGGGCCGGCTGCGAGCCGCCCGTCTTCGTGGACGTGCCGGACCACCGCACCGAGGTGCTGGGGCTCGAACTCGCCTGTGCGGACTTCCTGGCCGAGCTGCCGTGGATCCTGGTGGAGCGCGGCGGGGACATCTGCCACGAGCTGGAGGAGGTCGGCCGGGAGTACGAGGCCGACGCGATCGTGGTGGGCTCCACGCACGGGATGCTCAGCCGTGTCTTCGGCTCGGTCGCGGGCCGCCTGGCCAAGCGGGCGCAGCGGCCCGTGGTCGTCATTCCCTGAGCGCGGCGCGGCGTGATTGCCTGAGCGCGGGGCGGTCTGCGCCGCGTGCCCGCGAACTCCGTCGACATCAGGCCGAGTTGTGTACGGCGGAGCCCAAGCTACCGACGCGTACGGCGTGTTCGGCGTCCTCACGAGGGAATGAACCCCGCACGGAAACCGGCTGCCCGCCGCCGTGGGGTGACGGCCACCGCGAACGGCAGCCAGGGCCGGGGGATTCGGGCGGCTCCGGCCCGGTCAAGGGAACGGTCCCTGTGCATGGTGGCGCACAGGGACCGTTTCGTCGTTCCAGGGGCGTCGGCCCCGGGCCCGTCGGCTACTCGACGGTGACCGACTTGGCCAGGTTGCGCGGCTTGTCGATGTCCCGGCCCAGCGCGAGCGCCGTGTGGTAGGCGAGCAGCTGCAGCGGGATGCCCATCAGGATCGGGTCCAGCTCGTCCTCGTTCTTCGGGACGACGACGGTCCGGTCGGCCTTCTCCTGGTCCTGGTGCGCGACCGCGAGGATCTTGCCGCTGCGGGCCTTGATCTCCTCGAGGGCGGCGCGGTTCTTCTCCAGCAGGTCGTCGTCCGGCACGATCGCGACGGTCGGCAGGGCCGGCTCGATCAGGGCCAGCGGGCCGTGCTTCAGCTCGGAGGCCGGGTAGGCCTCGGCGTGGATGTACGAGACCTCCTTGAGCTTCAGGGAGGCCTCACGGGCCACCGGGTAGCCCCGGACGCGGCCGATGAAGAGCATGGAGCGGGCGTCGGCGAACTCCTGCGCCAGCTCCTTGATCTCGTCCTCGGTCTTGAGGATCTCGTTGATCTGCTCCGGCAGGCGGCGCAGACCGGCGATGATCCGCTTGCCGTCGGCGACGGAGAGGTCACGGGTGCGGCCCAGGTGCAGGGCGAGCAGCGCGAAGGCGACCGTGGTGTTGGTGAAGCACTTGGTGGAGACCACGCAGACCTCGGGGCCGGCGTGGACGTAGATGCCGCCGTCCGACTCGCGGGCGATGGCGGAGCCCACCACGTTGACCACGCCGAGGACGCGGGCGCCCTTGCGCTTGAGCTCCTGGACCGCGGCCAGCACGTCGTAGGTCTCGCCGGACTGGGAGACGGCGACGTACAGGGTGTCGGGGTCGACCACCGCGTTGCGGTAGCGGAACTCGGAGGCCGGCTCGGCGTCCGCGGGGATGCGGGCCAGCTCCTCGATCATCTGGGCGCCGATCATGCCCGCGTGGTACGAGGTGCCGCAGCCGAGGATCTTCACGCGGCGGATCTGGCGCGCCTCGCGGGCGTCCAGGTTGAGGCCGCCCAGGTGCACGGTGGAGAACCGGTCGTCGATGCGGCCGCGCAGCACGCGGTCCACGGCGTCGGCCTGCTCGTGGATCTCCTTGTGCATGTAGGTGTCGTGGCCGCCCATGTCGTAGGAGGCGGCCTCCCACTCGACGGTGGTCGGCTCGGCCGAGGTGCTGGTGCCCTCGGTGGTGTAGGTGCGGAAGTCCTCCGCCGTGAGGGTGGCCATCTCGCCGTCGTCGAGGGTGACGACCTGGCGGGTGTGGGTGACCAGCGCGGCGATGTCCGAGGCGACGAACATCTCCTTCTCGCCTATGCCGAGGACGACGGGCGAGCCGTTGCGGGCGACGACGATCCGGTCCGGGAAGTCGGCGTGCAGCACGGCGATGCCGTAGGTGCCCTCGATCAGGCGGACCGCCTGGCGGACCTTGTCCTCCAGGGTGGTGGCCTGGGAACGGGCGATCAGGTGGGTGAGGACCTCGGTGTCGGTCTCGGAGAGGAACTCGACTCCGTCGGCCTCCAGCTTCCGGCGCAGGTCCGAGGCGTTGTCGATGATGCCGTTGTGGACGACGGCGACCTTCTCGTCGGCGGAGAGGTGCGGGTGCGCGTTCTCGTCGGACGGCGCGCCGTGGGTCGCCCAACGGGTGTGGGCGATGCCGGCCGTGCCCTTGAAGCGGGCCGGTACCTTCGCCTCGAGCTCGCGGACGCGGCCCTTGGCCTTGACCATCTTCAGCCCGCCCTTGGGGGCCGTGACGGCGATGCCCGCCGAGTCGTAACCGCGGTACTCGAGGCGCGCGAGGCCCTCGAGGAGCAGCGGGGCGATGTCACGCTTGCCGATGTAGCCGACAATTCCGCACATGTGGTTGGGTTCCCTCAGCCATAGACGATGCGGCGGAGCTGCCGGAGCGAGAGCTCCGGCGGCGCCACCGCGCGGTACTGGAGGTCCGCCGCGATCCTCGTGAAGATCTCCGCGTTCACCAGGCCCTGTGCCTGGAGCTCGCGGTGGCGGCGACGGACGTAGTCCTCGGTCGTCTCGTCGAAGTAGGCGAGAACGTCCTGGATCACCCGAACGGCCTCGCCCCGGGTCAGCGAGGAGGACCGCGTCAAATGATCGACGAGTTCGTCGTGCATGCCTGATCCTCCGATACGACGAATGGCTTCCGCAACAATCCTGCCCGATATCGGGCAGGATTCTGCCCTTCGGGTGTGCGACGACACAGGAGGGCGCGTGAGGGGATTGTCGCACCTCCCGTATGGGGAGGGTGTGGTCCAGACCTTCTTTCCGGTCCAGGGTCCAGCGCATCCGAACGCACAGGAACGAGTCCGAGGAGGGGACCGACCATGGCGGGACAACGGCACACGGCCTTACGGCTGGCGGCCTCGCTGCTGCTCCTGACGGTGGCGGCCGGCGGATCCGCCGGAGCGGCGCCCGTGCGCGGGACCGGCCCCGGCACGGGCCCCGACCCCGGCGCCGGCGCCGACGGTGCGGACGCGCCGACCGGTGGATTCGGCGCGCTGGTGCCGGTGCCGGTGTCGGCGGAACCGGGCGGCTCGCCGTACCGGATCACCCGCGGCACCCGGATCCTCGTCCAGGACACGCCGGAGGTGCGGGGGATCGGCGAGTACCTCGCCGGGCTGCTGCGGCCTTCCACCGGCTACCGCCTCCCGGTCACCGGCACGGGCCTCGCGGTCACCGGCACGGGTGAGAAGCCGGGGGCGAGTCAGGAGAGTCAGGGGGAGGACCTGGATGACGGCCCGGGCGACGGCCTGGGCGACGGCCCGGGTGAGGAGGGCTCCGGCGGCATCCGGCTGCGGCTCGCGGACGGCCCCTGGGGCGAGGAAGGCTACCGGCTCACCAGCGGCCGCTCCGGGGTGACCGTGACCGCCCTGCGGCCCGCCGGGCTGTTCCACGGCGTGCAGACCCTGCGCCAGCTGCTCCCCGCCGAGGTGGAGTCGCGCGAGGTCCGGCCCGGCCCGTGGAAGGTGCCCGGAGGTGTGGTCGAGGACCGCCCGCGCTACGCCTACCGCGGCGCGCACCTGGACGTGGCGCGCCACTTCTTCACCGTCGACCAGGTGAAGCGGTACATCGACCAGCTCGCCCTGTACAAGATCAACACCCTGCACCTGCACCTCACCGACGACCAGGGCTGGCGGCTGGCGATCGACTCCCGGCCGCGGCTGACCGCCGTCGGCGGCGCCACCGAGGTCGGCGGCACGCCCGGCGGGTACTACACGAAGGACCAGTACCGGGAGATCGTCGCGTACGCCGCCTCCCGCCACCTGGAGGTCGTCCCGGAGATCGACGTGCCGGGCCACACCAACGCGGCGCTCACCTCCTACCCGGAGCTGAACTGCGACGGCGTGGCTCCGCCGCCGTACACCGGGATCGAGGTGGGCTTCTCCTCGCTGTGCGTCGGCGAGGAGGCCACCTACGACTTCGTCGAGGACGTGATCCGGGAGGTCGCCGCGCTCACCCCCGGCCGGTACCTCCACATCGGCGGCGACGAGGCCCACTCCACCCCGGACGAGGACTACGCCGCCTTCATGGCGAGGGTCCAGCCGGTCGTCGCCGCGTACGGCAAGACGGTGATCGGCTGGCACCAGCTGACCGCCGCCGCACCGGCGCCCGGCGCGCTCGTGCAGTACTGGGGCTACGACGACACCGACGCCGCCGAGCGGGACCGGGTGGCGGAGGCGGCCCGCGCCGGGACCGGGATCATCCTCTCCCCGGCCGACCGGGCGTACCTCGACATGAAGTACACCGCCGACACCCCGCTGGGACTGGACTGGGCCGGGTTGGTGGAGGTCCGGCGCGCCTACGACTGGGACCCGGGCACCTACCTGGCGGCGTCCGGGGTGCCGGAGAGCGCGGTGCGGGGCGTGGAGGCGCCGCTCTGGACGGAGACGCTCACCACCTCGCAGGAACTGGAGTTCATGGCGTTCCCGCGGCTGCCGGGCATCGCCGAGCTGGGCTGGTCACCGGCGTCCGCCCACGGCTGGGAGGGCTACCGGGAACGGCTCGCCGCGCAGGCGCCGCGGTGGGACGCGATGGGGGTGGCGTACCACCGCTCCCCGCAGGTCCCGTGGCCTTCCGGCTGACACGGGACGTCCCGGGGCCTTCCGCCTGACACGGGACGCCCCGGGGCCGGGGGCCTCGGTGGAGGGCGGGACTGCGGACGCCCCCCGGAGGACCGTCTCCGGGGGGCGTCGACGCGGCTGCCGGGCCGCGGTGGGTGCGGGCGGGGGGCCGAGGGGTCAGGCCACCTTCTTGGCGTTCTCGATGGCCTCGGCGAGGTTGTTCAGCAGCGGCGTGCACTTGGCGTAGGACAGGATCGGCTCCGGCGAACGGGCGATGACCTGGCCGGCCTTGACGGCGGGCAGCTTCTTCCAGGTCGCCTCGTCGATGTCGGCGGGCTGGATGGCCTGCGCGCGGTCGTCCATGATGATCACGTCGGCCTGGTACTTGTCGACGTTCTCCCAGCTCAGGCTCTCGAACCAGCCGCCGCTCTCCTCGATGGCCTTGGCGTCCGGCTCGACGATGTTCACGCCGAGGGCCTTGTAGTACTCCAGGTCGATCGAGAGGTTGTAGGTGGAGACGTAGAACAGCTCGGCGGAGGCGGAACCGGCCAGGACCTTGATCTCGGGCCGGGCCTTGGCGGCGGCCTTCAGGCGCGCGGCGGCATCCTCGAACTTCTTCTTCGCCTCGACGACCGCGGCGGCCTTCATGTCGGCGCCCAGCGCCTCGGCCAGGGCGGCCATGCGCTCCAGCGACTGCGTCAGCTGCACGTCGAAGACGGAGACGCCGACGCTCGGGGCGAACTTGGCGATCTGGTCCTTGGACTCCTCCGGGACGTACCAGAGGGTGCCCGCGCCGTCGAACATGGTGGAGACGAGGAGGTCCGGCTTGAGGGCCGCGTACTTCTCGACGTTGAACTCGCCCCAGACGTTGCCGATGACCTCGACCTTGGAGACGTCCATGTCGCCGGCCTGGACGTCGGGCTTGCCGTCCTTGGTCGTGGTCGGGCCGAAGACGCCCTTCACCTGGACGCCGTAGTCGTGGAGCGCGGCGGCCGCACCGGTGAACGCCACGATGTTCTTCGGCGCCTTGTCGAGCTTCACCGTCTCGCCGCGGTCGTCCTTGAAGGACCACGGGCCGGACGCGGCGTCGGCGCCCTTGTCCGAACCGCCCTTGGCCGACGTGTCGTCGTCGCCGCACGCGGCGAGGACGGCGCCGAGACCGAGAACACCGCCCGCAGCCAGGATGCCGCGGCGGGTGGGGAGGGAAGCACGGACCTGGGACATGGTGACTGCTTTCGAACAGGGCGGACAGCCGCCGGACGATTCGCAGGAAGGTTAGCCTAACCTCAACAGGGCTTGTCCAGGGGGTGACCGGAACTGTTTCCCGCGGTGGCGCCGGAGCGGGGCGGTACCGGCGGCCCGCGCTAGGGTCGGGCCGGTCCGCAGTGCGGGACGCGACGGCGCGGGGGCGCGGGGGGTGGGTACACGTGGTGACGCTGCCGAGGCAGGGCGAACGGACGCGTACGGAACGGCACATGCTGGTCTGCGGGGACGACGGGCTGGCCCGGCGGCTGGCCGCGGAGCTGCGGGACGTGTACCGGCAACGGGTGGTGCTGGTGGTGCCGGCGGAGCGGCCCGAGGACACCGGAACACTCGCCTCCACCGTCTCCCGGGCGGCCGCGCTGATCGGCCGGTTCGGCCAGCCCTCCGTCCAGGCGGGGCCCCACGATTCGGGGGCCGGGCCCAGTACGCCCGTCCTGGAACTGCACGCCGCACGGCCGGACGAGGACGTGCTCACCGAGGCCGGGGTGGAGCGCGCCACCGCCATCGCCCTGCTCTACGAGGACGACGAGACCAACCTGCGCGCCGCGCTCGCCGCACGCCGCCTCAACCCCTCGGTCCGGCTGGTGCTGCGGATGTACAACCGCAAGCTCGGCCAGTACATGGAGGAACTCCTCGACCAGGCCGCCCTGGTGGCCGAACCCGCCCTGGACCGGGCCACCCTGGAGGCCTCCACCACGGTGCTCTCCGACGCCGACACCGCGGCCCCCGCCCTCGCCGCCACCGCGGTGGCCGACA
>NZ_JACADT010000222.1:0-7291 GCF_013421635.1 Streptomyces sp. UH6
AGGCGGGCGGTCTCGGTGGGGGTGGAGCCGACGCGGACGCCGACGGCCTCCAGCGCGGCCTTCTTGGCGGCGGCGGTGCCCGCCGAGCCGGAGACGATGGCGCCGGCGTGGCCCATGGTCCTGCCCTCCGGGGCGGTGAACCCGGCGATGTAGCCGACCACCGGCTTGGTGACGTGGTCCCGGATGTGCGCGGCGGCGCGCTCCTCCGCGTCGCCGCCGATCTCGCCGATGAGGACGACGAGTTGGGTCTCGGGGTCGTCCTCGAAGGCCCGCAGGCAGTCGATGTGGGAGGTGCCGACGACCGGGTCGCCGCCGATTCCGATACAGGTGGAGAAGCCGAAGTCGCGCAGTTCGTACATGAGTTGGTAGGTGAGGGTGCCGGACTTGGAGACCAGGCCGATGGGGCCGGACTTGGTGATGTCGGCGGGGATGATGCCGGCGTCGGACTGGCCGGGAGTGATCAGTCCCGGGCTGTTGGGGCCGATCACCCGGGTGCCGTTGCGGTGCGCGTAGGCGGTGAGGGCGACGGTGTCGTGGACGGGGACGCCCTCGGTGATGACGACGGCCAGGCCGATGCCCGCGTCGGACGCCTCGGTGACGGCGGCGCGGACGTGGGCGGGCGGGACGAAGACGACGCTGACGTCGGCGCCGGTGGCCTCGATGCCCTCGGCGACGGTGCCGAAGACCGGGACCTCGCGGTCCCCGAAGTCGACGGTCCGGCCGGCCTTGCGCGGATTGACGCCGCCGACGACGTCGGTGCCGGCGGTCAGCATGCGGCGGGTGTGCTTCATGCCCTCGCCGCCCGTCATGCCCTGGACGAGGACCTTGCTCTCCTTGGTGAGGAAGACAGCCATCTCCGTGCTCCTTAAGCCGCGTTGGCGAGGTCGGCGGCGCGCCGGGCGGCGCCGTCCATGGTGGCGACCTGCTCGACGAGCGGGTGTGCGCGCTCGGCGAGGACGGCCCGGCCGCGGGCGGCGTTGTTGCCGTCGAGGCGGACCACCAGCGGCCGGGTGAGGCGGACGTCGTCCAGCGCGCGGACGATGCCCTCGGCGACGGCGTCGCAGGCGGTGATGCCGCCGAAGACGTTGACGAAGACGGATTTCACGGCGGGATCGGAGAGGATCACTCGGAGGCCGTCGGCCATCACCTGGGCGGAGGCGCCGCCTCCGATGTCCAGGAAGTTGGCGGGGCGGGCGCCGCAGCCGGCCACCACGTCCAGGGTGGACATGACGAGACCGGCGCCGTTGCCGATGATCCCGACCTCGCCGTCGAGCCTGACGTAGTTGAGGCCGCGCTCGGCGGCGAGCGCCTCCAGCCGGTCCTCCGTCCCGGCCTCCTGGTCGCCTCGTCGGGGATGGCGGAAGCGGGCGTTGTCGTCGAGGGTGACCTTGCCGTCCAGGGCCATGAACTGCCCCTGGGCGGTGCGCACCAGCGGGTTGACCTCGACCAGCAGGGCGTCCTCGGCGACGAGGACCTTCCACAGGCGCACCAGCACGTCCACGGTCCGCATGGGCAGGCCCGCCGCCTCGGCGATCCGGGCGGCCACCGCCGCGGTCACTCCCTCCGCCGGGTCGACGGGGACCCGGGCCACGGCGTCCGGCCGGGTGGCGGCCACCTCCTCGATGTCCATGCCTCCCTCCGCGGAGGCGATGGCGAGGAACCGCCCGGCCGCCCGGTCGAGGACGTAGGAGACGTAGAACTCGCTGTCGATGTCGACGGGTTGGGCCAGCATCACGCTGCGGACGGGATGGCCCTTGATGTCCGTGCCGAGGATCTGGCGGGCGGTGAGTTCGGCCGCGGCGGGGTCGGCGGCGAGTTTGACCCCGCCCGCCTTGCCTCGCCCGCCGGTCTTCACCTGGGCCTTGACCACGACCCGCCCGCCGAGTCGGCGGGCGATCTCACGTGCCTCCTTGGAGGAGTCCGTCACCTCCGAGCGCGGCGTCAACACGCCGTGGTCGTCGAAGAGTTCCCTTGCCTGGTACTCGAACAGGTCCATTCCGGCTCCTGATGGAAAGTGCCGCACGCCCCCTGGACACCACCGATCGGATGCGGGATAACAAGCTTCATACAGTATTCGTCGACTGTATGCAATGTACGAAGCGGTAGCGCGCGGCGCGGCACTCCGACCGGACGATGTACAAGTGAGGTGACCGACGGTGACCACCGTTGCGACAGGAAAGGCCCTCGACGGCATCCGGGTACTGGACATGACGCATGTCCAGTCCGGACCGTCCGCCACTCAACTGCTCGCCTGGATGGGTGCGGACGTCGTGAAGCTGGAGGCGCCGTCCGGCGACATCACGCGCAAGCAGCTGCGTGACCTCCCGGACGTGGACTCGCTCTACTTCACGATGCTCAACTGCAACAAGCGCAGCATCACGCTCAACACCAAGACGGAGCGCGGCAAGGAGCTCCTCACCGAGCTGATCCGCCGTTCGGACGTGATGGTGGAGAACTTCGGCCCGGGCGCCGTGGACCGCATGGGCTTCACCTGGGAGCGCATCCAGGAGATCAATCCGCGGATCGTGTACGCCTCCATCAAGGGCTTCGGCGAGGGCCCGTACACCGACTTCAAGGCCTACGAGGTGGTCGCCCAGGCGATGGGCGGTTCCATGTCCACCACCGGTTTCGAGGAGGGGCCGCCGACCGCCACCGGGGCCCAGATCGGCGACTCCGGCACCGGCGTGCACACCGTCGCCGGCATCCTGGCCGCGCTCTACCAGCGCGAGCACACGGGGCGGGGTCAGCGGGTGAACGTCGCCATGCAGCACGCCGTGCTGAACCTGTGCCGGGTGAAGCTGCGGGACCAGCAGCGACTGGCGCACGGGCGGCTCGCCGAGTACCCCAACGAGGACTTCGGCGACGAGGTGCCTCGCTCCGGCAACGCCTCCGGCGGCGGGCAGCCCGGGTGGGCGGTCCGGTGCGCGCCCGGCGGCCCGAACGACTACGTGTACGTGATCGTCCAGCCGGTCGGCTGGAAGCCCGTCACCGAGCTGATCGGCCGGCCGGAGCTGGCCGACGACCCCGGGTGGGCGACGCCGGAGGCCCGGCTGCCGAAGATCGGCAAGATGTTCCAGCTGATCGAGGAATGGTCCTCCCAGCTGCCCAAGTGGCAGGTGCTGGAGCAGCTCAACCGGCACAACATCCCCTGCGGGCCGGTGCTCTCCACCAGGGAGATCATCGAGGACGAGTCGCTGGCGGCCAACGGGATGGTGGTGCGCGTCCCCCACAAGGAGCGCGGCGAGTTCGTCACCGTCGGCAGCCCCATCAAGCTCTCCGACTCTCCGGTCGAGGTGCAGAGCTCCCCGCTGCTCGGCGAGCACAACGAAGAGGTCTATGTCGGCGAACTCGGTCTCGGTGACGAGGAGTTGCGCCTTCTCAAGTCGAACGGAGTGATCTGACGGTGATGGCCGACGACAGGCTGCAACGGGTGCGCGAACTGCTGGACGCGGTGCGCGCCGAGGGCCGTACGGCGCTGACCGCGCCGGAGGGCAAGGTGGTCGCCGACGCGTACGGGATCGCCGTGCCGGGCGAGGCGCTCGCGCGGGACGTGGAGGAGGCGGTGTGCGCCGCTGCGCGCTTCGGCGGGCCCGTGGTGATGAAGATCGTCTCTCCGGACATCCTGCACAAGACCGACGCCGGCGGAGTGGTGGTGGGGGTCGAGGGTTCGTCCGCGGTGCGTGCGGCGTTCCTGCGGATCGTGGAGAACGCCAGGGCCTACGACCCACAGGCCCGGATCGAGGGCGTGCAGGTGCAGGAGCTGCTGCCGTCGGGCCAGGAGGTGATCGTCGGGGCGGTGACCGACCCGACCTTCGGCAAGGTGGTGGCCTTCGGGCTCGGCGGAGTGCTGGTGGAGGTGCTCAAGGACGTCACCTTCCGGCTGGCGCCGTTGGACGCCGACGAGGCGCTGGGCATGCTGGACTCCATCCGGGCCGCCGAGGTGCTGCGCGGGGTGCGCGGCGCGCCGGCGGTCGACCGGTGGGCGGTGGCCGAGCAGATCCGCCGGGTGTCCCAACTGGTCACGGACTTCCCGGAGATCGCCGAGGTGGACCTCAATCCGGTGATCGCCACACCGGAGGGGGCGACGGCCGCGGACATCCGGGTGATCCTCGCCGGGTCCACGCCCCGCCCCCGCCGCACGTACGGCCGGGAGCAGATCCTGGCGTCGATGCGCCGGCTGATGCAGCCGTCCTCGGTTGCGGTCGTCGGAGCCTCCAACGAGCCGGGAAAGATCGGCAATTCGGTGATGCGGAACCTGGTCGACGGCGGTTTCCCCGGCGAGATCCATCCGGTGAACCCTAAGGCCGACGACATCCTGGGCCGCAAGGCGTACCGGAGTGTCATGGACGTTCCCGGCGAGGTCGACGTGGCGGTGTTCGCCATTCCGGCGCGTTTCGTCGGGGCGGCGCTCGAGGAGGTGGGCCGCAAGGGGATCCCCAACGCGGTGCTCATCCCCTCGGGCTTCGCGGAGACCGGGGAGCACGAGCTCCAGGAGGAGATCGTCGCCATCGCCGAACGTCACGGCGTCCGGCTGCTCGGGCCGAACATCTACGGCTACTACTCCACCTGGCAGGACCTGTGCGCCACGTTCTGCACCCCGTACGACGTCAAGGGCGGTGTGGCGCTGACCTCGCAGTCCGGCGGCATCGGGATGGCGATCCTGGGCTTCGCCCGGACCACCAGGACCGGGGTGTCGGCGATCGTCGGGCTCGGCAACAAGTCCGACATCGACGAGGACGACCTGCTGACCTGGTTCGCGGAGGACCCGCACACGGAGTGCATCGCGATGCACCTGGAGGACCTCAAGGACGGCCGGGCGTTCGTCGAGGCGGCCCGGGCGACGGTGCCGAAGAAGCCGGTGGTGGTCCTCAAGGCGGGCCGTACGGCGGCCGGTGCCCGGGCCGCCGGGTCGCACACGGGCGCGCTGGCCGGGGACGACGCCGTGTACGACGACATCCTGCGCCAGGCGGGGGTGATCCGGGCGCCGGGGCTGAACGACATGCTCGAGTACGCGCGGGCGCTGCCGGTGCTGCCGACGCCCAAGGGCGACAACGTGGTGATCATCACCGGGGCCGGCGGCAGTGGCGTGCTGCTGTCGGACGCGGTGACGGACAACGGGCTGTCGCTGATGGAGATCCCGCCGGACCTCGACGAGGCGTTCCGGCGTTACATCCCGCCGTTCGGCGCGGCAGGCAACCCGGTCGACATCACCGGGGGCGAGCCGCCCTCCACGTACGAGGCGACGATCCGGCTGGGGCTCGAGGACGACCGGATCCACTCGCTGGTCCTCGGCTACTGGCACACCATCGTCACCCCGCCGATGGTGTTCGCGGAGCTGACCGCGCGGGTGGTGGCGGAGTACCGCGAACGCGGCGTCGAGAAACCGGTGGTGGCGTCGCTCGCGGGTGACGTCGAGGTCGAGGAGGCGTGCCAGTACCTCTTCGAGCGCGGCGTGGTGGCCTATCCCTACACCACGGAGAAGCCGGTGGCCGTGCTGGGCGCCAAGTACCGGTGGGCGCGGGCGGCGCGCCTGCTGTGACGGCGGCCGGCGCGGGCGGCATCCATGACGGCACGGCGGACGGGTGGTGGTCGATGAGGGCGTGAGGCGACGGGGCGGCCGACGGTGCGGTCGGCCGCTGCCGGGACCCGTGCGCACACGAAAGGAATGGGACAGGGGGCGCTGGCCAGGTCTTTCGAAACGCGAGGGGTGCATTCCGACGTGACAGCCACCGACGATCTCGCAACACCACTTCCGTACAGGGAAGTCACGGACAGCAACGGCCGCGTGTACCGGCTGGGCGAGTCCGACATCGACATCATGGGCCGCAAGCGGATCTGGATGGTCATCCTGCCCTGGGTGGGCATGATGGGCATCTCCTCCGCCGAGTACGCGTTCGCGTCCGCGGAGGACACCCTCCACGCGGCGCACCACTGGGACAGCGGGGCCATCTACTGGATGATGACCGTCTGGGTGTTCTTCCAGGCGGCGGTGGCCTTCCCGGCGGGCAGGCTGCGGGAGAGCGGCAGGCTGCCGGCCCGCTCCGCGATGATGCTCGGCGCGCTCGGCACGCTGCTGGGGTACGTGTCCCTCGCCTACGCGCCGCACGTCGTCCTCGCCTTCATCGGCTTCGGCATGTTCAGCGGTATGGGCGCGGGCATGGTGTACGCCACCTGCGTCAACATGGTGGGCAAGTGGTACCCGGAGCGCAGGGGCGGCAAGACCGGCTTCGTGAACGGCGGTTTCGCCTACGGTTCGGTGCCGTTCGTGTTCATCTTCACCGGGTTCATGGACATCGGGAACTTCCGGTGGGTGCTGATCGCGGTCGGCGTCTTCCTCTCCGCGGTGGTGGGCGTCGCGGGGTACTTCTTCAAGGACCCGCCGAAGAACTGGTGGCCCGCCGAGGTCGACCCGCTCAACCCGCCCGAGGACCCGCGCGCCCGCCGCTCGCTGGAGAAGAACCCGCCGGCCGTCAAGCAGTACAGCCCCCTGGAGGCGTGGAAGACCGGCCGGGTGGCGCTGATGTGGTTCTGTCTCGCCTGTACGTCGGGCGTGAACATCTTCGGCATCGCCTTCCAGGTAGACATCGGCCAGGAGGCGGGGTTCGCCGCGGGGATCGTGGCCACGGCCATGTCGCTGAAGGCGATCGTCAACGGCACCGGACGCGGTGTCATCGGCTGGCTCTCGGACCGCTACGGCCGCAAGCAGTGCCTGATCGCCGTCTGCATCGTCCTGGGGCTCGCCCAGTTCGGCATCATCTGGTCGGCGGACATCGCGAACCTGCCGCTGTTCCTGGTCTTCTCCGCCATCTCCGGCTTCGGCGGCGGCGCCATCTTCCCGATGTTCGCCGCGTTGACCGCCGACTACTTCGGTGAGAACAACAACGCCACCAACTACGGCATGGTCTACAGCTCCAAGCTCGTCTCCGGTCTGGGTGCGGGCATGGGGTTCGTGGTGGTCGACGCGTGGGGGCTCGACGGTGCCTTCACCCTGGCGGGCTGCATCTCGTTCTTCGCCTGTGTCGTGGCGCTGTTCCTCTCCCCGCCGGGGCGTGAGCGGCGCGGTCTGATCAGTTTCCGGTGATCCCGGGTGCGGTCCGGCCGGTACCGGCCGGTCCTCCCCCGCGTCACCGCACGGAAGGGCCCTGCCGGGTGCGGCAGGGCCCTTCCGTGCGGTGAGGCGGCTGCCGTCTCCGGCCCTCGGCTTGCGCCTGCCGTGGGGCGGGGCCCGGATATCGGCCCGGATATCGGGCGGGTGCGGTGGGACTCCCCCGCCACCGAAGCCGGGCCGCCG
>NZ_JACADT010000223.1:0-7278 GCF_013421635.1 Streptomyces sp. UH6
CCGCAGGGCAGCAAGGGGAACCCGGCGAGCCCGGCGCACCCGGTGAGCCCGGGCCGGCGGGCCCCGCCGGTCCGCAAGGTGAGACGGGCCCCCAAGGACCTCAAGGCGAGCCGGGACCGGCCGACCCGGCGCGGTTCGAGGTGGTGACCGCCGAGGCGGTCATTCCATCGGCGCCCGGCACCGTCCAGAACTACGCGGTCCGGACGCCGCCCTGCCCGGCGGGCGACTACACCGCGGCGAGCGTCGGCGGGTACGTCGTCGAGCCGACCGAATACCCCGGGACCAACGTGGACCTCGTGGGCACCCGGTTGGACCCTGCCACGAATGCGGGCGTTGTGTACTGGGACCACACCGCTGTGGGCGACGTCTCCGTCGTGGTTTGGACCAACTGCCAGCGGGCCTGAGTGGACATGAGTGGACAGACGACGCGTGAAGAGGCGGCACCCCCGCACAGGGTGCCGCCTCCCGTGGTGCTCCGGGGCCGTCGTCGCCGGCCGGATGAGGGTCACGGAACATGACCGGTTCCGGCCCCGGGGCGGAACCCGGCCGGGCGGGGGCACATCCCCGCACCGGCCGGAAGCGAGACACTCCGCGTCAGCGGAAGTCGCTGCCCTCGGACTCCGTCGCCGCCCGGCCCGCCTCGAGCCGCGCCACCGGGATGCGGAACGGCGAGCAGGAGACGTAGTCGAGGCCGACCTCGTGGAAGAAGTGGACCGAGTCCGGGTCGCCGCCGTGCTCGCCGCAGACGCCGAGCTTGATGCCGGGCCGGGTGGCCCGCCCGCGCTCCACGCCCATGCGCACCAGCTCGCCCACGCCGTCCCGGTCGATCGTCTCGAACGGGCTGACGCCGAAGATGCCCTTCTCCAGGTACTGGGAGAAGAAGGATGCCTCGACGTCGTCGCGGCTGAAGCCCCAGGTGGTCTGGGTCAGGTCGTTGGTGCCGAAGGAGAAGAACTCCGCGGCCTCGGCGATCTGACCGGCGGTCACCGCGGCGCGCGGCAGCTCGATCATGGTGCCGATGGCGATGTCGAGCGCGGCGCCGGAGGTCTCCTGGACCTCGCGGATGACCTGCTCGGCCTCCTCGCGGACGATCTCCAGCTCCTGGACGGTGCCCACCAGCGGGATCATGATCTCCGCGTGCGGGTCGCCGCCCGCCGCCTTGCGCTGGGCCGCGGCCTCGGCGATGGCGCGGACCTGCATGGTGAACAGGCCGGGGATGACCAGGCCGAGGCGCACGCCGCGCAGGCCGAGCATCGGGTTCTGCTCGTGGAGGCGCTGCACGCAGTGCAGCAGGCGCTGCGACTCGGAGACGTCCTCGCCCTTGGCCTCGGCGACGGCGACCTTCACCGACAGCTCGGTGAGGTCGGGCAGGAACTCGTGGAGCGGCGGGTCGATCAGGCGGACGGTGACCGGGAGGCCGTCCATCGCCTGGAAGAGCTCGACGAAGTCGCCCTTCTGGAGCGGGAGCAGCTGCTCGAGGGCCTCCCCCTGCTCCTCCTTGTTCTCGGCGAGGATCAGCCGCTCGACCAGCTCGCGGCGGTCGCCGAGGAACATGTGCTCGGTGCGGCACAGGCCGATGCCCTGGGCTCCGAAGCGGCGGGCGCGGGCGGCGTCCTCGGCGTTGTCGGCGTTGGCGCGGACCTTGAGGCGGCGCTCGCCGTCGGCGAAGGCCATGACCCGGTGGACGGCCTTGACCAGCTCGTCGGCGTCCTCGGCGGCCGGGTCGGCCTTGCCCTCGAAGTACTCGACGACCGGCGACGGCACGACGGGTACCTCGCCGAGGTAGACCTTGCCGGTGGAGCCGTCGATGGAGATCACGTCGCCCTCGGCGACCACGCCGCCGCCGGGCACGGTCATCTTCCGCGCCTTGACGTCGACCTCGAGCTCCTCGGCGCCGCAGACGCAGGTCTTGCCCATGCCGCGGGCGACCACGGCGGCGTGCGAGGTCTTGCCGCCGCGGGAGGTCAGGATGCCCTCGGCGGCGATCATGCCGTCGAGGTCGTCGGGGTTGGTCTCCCGGCGGACCAGGATGACCTGCTCGCCGCGGGCGGCCCACTCGACGGCGGCCTTCGAGGAGAAGACGGCCTTGCCGACGGCCGCGCCCGGGGAGGCGGCGATGCCCTTGCCGGCCTGCTCCACCTTCGCGTCGGTGTCGAAGCGGGGGAACATCAGCTGGGCGAGCTGCGCGCCGGTGACCCGCTGGAGGGCCTCGGCCTCGTCGATCAGGCCCTGGTCGACGAGCTGGGTGGCGATGCGGAAGGCGGCGCCGGCGGTGCGCTTGCCGACGCGGGTCTGCAGCATCCACAGCTTGCCGCGCTCGATGGTGAACTCGATGTCGCAGAGGTCCCGGTAGTGGTTCTCCAGGGTCTCCATGATGTCCATCAGCTGGTCGTACGACGTCTTGTCGATCGACTCGAGCTCGGCGAGCGGCACCGTGTTGCGGATGCCGGCGACGACGTCCTCTCCCTGCGCGTTCTGCAGGTAGTCGCCGTACACGCCCTGGTGGCCGGAGGCGGGGTCCCGGGTGAAGGCGACACCGGTGCCGGAGTCGTCGCCCAGGTTGCCGAAGACCATGGAGCAGACGTTGACCGCGGTGCCGAGGTCGCCGGGGATGCGCTCCTGGCGGCGGTAGAGCTTGGCGCGGTCGGTGTTCCAGGAGTCGAAGACCGCCTTGATGGCGAGGTCCATCTGCTCGCGCGGGTCCTGCGGGAAGTCGCGGCCGGCCTCGGCCGTGACGATCTCCTTGAAGCGGGCGACGAGCTTCCTCAGGTCGGCCGCGTCCAGGTCGGTGTCGACACGGACGCCCTTGGCCTCCTTGGCCTCCTCGAGGGCCTCCTCGAAGAGGTCGCCCTCCACGCCGAGGACCGTCTTGCCGAACATCTGGATGAGGCGGCGGTAGGAGTCCCAGGCGAACCGCTCGTTTCCGGCCTGCTGGGCGAGGCCCTCGACGGAGGCGTCGGAGAGGCCGATGTTGAGGACCGTGTCCATCATGCCCGGCATGGAGAACTTGGCGCCGGAGCGGACCGAGACCAGGAGAGGGTTGTCGGCCTGGCCGAGCTTCTTGCCCATCCGGCGCTCCAGCGCGTCGAGGTGCGCACTCACCTCGTCACGCAGTGCCACCGGCTCCCGGCCGCTCTCCAGGTAGACCTTGCAGGCCTCCGTGGTGATGGTGAACCCGGGAGGCACCGGAAGACCCAGGTTGGTCATTTCCGCGAGGTTCGCGCCCTTGCCACCGAGAAGGTCCTTGAGGTCCTTGTTCCCCTCGGTGAAGTCGTACACGAACTTCACCTTCTCAACGCTTCCACCCGCCTGGTGGACCTCGCTGCGGTCTTTGTTCACCAACACTGTTCTCGACTCCTCGAGGACGCGATGACTGCCCTGACGGCGAGGAACATACCCAGATCCAGGGGTTATGGGTACGTGCGCCTTCGAAGTCATTGGCCGCTGAGGGGGTCGGACCGATGATCACCAAGTCAAGACTTGGCAAGCTTTGGGCGCAGGATGTGTTCACTACTTGAACGCAACCGGCCAGGAAGAGCGGGGCCTACGCTCAGATGAGCGGGGTTGTAGCTCGTCTGAATTTGACCGATGAACGATCATCCGATGGCACCGAGTGCCACGGCTTGATGAAGTGCAGTCATCGTCAAATTGCTCATCTGAGCGGTTCACCTATCAGGGGTGGCGAGAATCACGCCCTGAGGAGTGCCGGATTTCACCATCCGGACGCCCGGCGCACCTCCCGCCCGGCCTGCACACTTGGAGAACCCTTCACCCTCCGCCCTCCCGCGCCCGGCGGTCCCGTACGCCGGTCCGGACGGGGCGGAGGCGGAGGATTCCGGCCAGATCTCGGACGATCTTGCACGCCCTCCCCGGCGGCCGTGAGGACGCCGTCACCCGGCGCAGTGCGCCGCGTCTCACAGCCGGCCCGCGCCGGACGCGTCGCCGCAGGTCAGCCCCTTCACCGGTGCCGGTGGCGGACGCGGCGCCGCCACGGGTGGAGACGCGGACCCTTGTCTTTTGCGAAATGCCGATTACATGATGGTTTCGCGTGCTTAATAGACGTACCTCCCGGCAGACCTGACGGAAAGCGTGGTCCCCGTCACGTCTGCCCTTCGATGTCATCTCGTTGGAGAGAAGCCCGGTGGACACCCCTGCAGCCCGTGCCGACGTCGGTCACACCCGGCGGACGGAGCCCACGGAACCCCCCGCGGAGCCTGCGGATCCCGTCCACCTACCGCCCTCCCCCGCCCCCGACCTCGCCGCGGGCCCGGTCGCCCCGGCCGCCCCGGAGGCCGGGGCGGCCGCGTCCGCCGGAGCCCTCACGGCCTCCGAGACCCTCACGGGCGCGGCCCTGCCCTTCGACCCGTCCTCGCTCGCCGGCTCCCTGGACGCCCGGGCGCGCCTGGTGCTGGAGGACAACTGGCAGGGCTCCTCGACGGTGCCCTCGCGCTCCCTCTACCCGCACCAGTGGTCGTGGGACTCGGCGTTCGTCGCGATCGGCCTGCGCCACCTCTCCCCGCTGCGCGCGCAGACCGAGCTGCGGACCCTCTTCTCCGCCCAGTGGGACGACGGCCGGATCCCGCACATCGTCTTCAACCCCGCGGTGCCGCACGACGCCTACTTCCCCAGCCCGGACTTCTGGCGTTCCACCACGGCCGGCCGCCCCTCCGGCGCGCCGACGGTCGTCCAGACCTCGGGCATCGTCCAGCCGCCGGTGCACGCGCTGGCCGTGTGGCTGACGCACCGCGCGGATCCGGGCCTGTCCCGGACCAACGGCTTCCTGCGCCGCGCCTACCCGAAGCTGGTGTCCTGGCACAACTACCTGCTGCGCCACCGTGACCTGGGCGGCGGCGGCCTGGTCAGCGTGGTCCACCCCTGGGAGCAGGGGATGGACAACAGCCCTTGCTGGGACCCGCCGCTCTCCCGGGTGGCGCCGGCCCCCGCGGGCTCCTTCACCCGCGCGGACCTGGCGCACGGCGCTCCCGAGGACCGGCCCACGGACCTGGACTACGGCCGGTACGTGAAGCTGGCCATGGACTACCGGGACCGCGGGTACGTCGACGGCCTCGGCGGGTTCGCCGTGGAGGACCCGGCGTTCAACGCGCTGCTGATCGCCTCGGAGCACGCCCTGGGCCTGATCGAGACGGAACTCGGCATCCGTTCCACCGCGCGTCACGCCCGCGCGGCGCGGCTCACCCGCGCCCTGGTCGACCGGCTGTGGGACAAGCGGCACGGCCTCTTCCTCTGCCGCGACGTCCTCACCGGCGAGCTGGTCGAGGAGCACGGGGCGGCGGGCCTGATCCCCCTGATCCTGCCCACGCTGGACGAGGGCACCGCCGGCGCGCTGGTCGACACGCTCCGCGGCCCCCGGTTCGGCCTCGGCGTCTCCACCCGGCTCGTGCCGAGCTACGACCTGACCGGCGCCTGCTTCGACCCGCACCGGTACTGGCGCGGCCCGGCCTGGTTCAACGTCGGCTGGCTGGTGGAGCGCGGGCTGCGGCTGCACGGCCACGAGGAACTCGCCGCCGGGCTGCGCGCGTCCCTGGTCGAGACGGCGGGGTCCTCCGACTTCGCCGAGTACGTCGACCCGTACACCGGAGAGGCGTGCGGCGCACGGGAGTTCTCCTGGACGGCCGCGCTCACCCTGGACCTCCTGCACCGCTCGGAGGAGGCGCTCCACGACGTCGCGCGCTCCGTCCGCGGTGCGGCGGCGGACACCGCGCCGCGCTGACGGCGCCGCACCGCCCCATGCCTGAGGGGGAGTTCGCGAAGTTCCGCGAACTCCCCCTCGCGCATGGGGCGTTCATCCCGTTCGGAAGCCGGGGAACCGGAACCGTCCGCGCTCTTGACGTACCCGCCGACGCCTGGCTTGGATGGCGTGCGCACGCCACTGGGAGCGCTCCCAGTTTCTCCCTCGCACCTCCTCTCATCCCGTCCCCCACACGATTGCGAGAGTCCGACCGTGCGTTCCACTCCCAAGGCCAGACGCCTTCTCGCCGCGGCGGCCGCGGCCGCCGCCCTCGCCGGCCTGTGCGTCACCCCGGCGTCCGCGCAGACCGCGCCCGCGGCGTCCGGCGGCACGAGCGCCCCGGCCGCCGCGGCGTCCACCGGGCACACGCTGACCCCGGGCACCAAGTTCTACATAGAAGGCGACAGCAAGGCCTTCGCGCAGGCCCTCACCGACCGCAGGGCGGGGGACACGGCCAACGCGAAGCTGATGGACGCGATGGCCTCGTACCCGGTCGCGCAGTGGTTCACCGGCTCCACCACCCTCCAGCAGACGACCGACGCGATGGGCCTGCTCCAGGCCAAGGCCGCGCCGCAGCAGCGGGTGCCGGTCACCGTGGCCTACAACGTGCCGGGCCGGGACTGCTCGCAGTACTCCGCGGGCGGCGCGTCCAACAGCGCGGAGTACGCCGCCTGGGTCGACGCCCTGGCCAAGGGCATCGGCGACCGCAGGACCGTGGTCCTGCTCGAGCCCGACGGGCTTGCCCTCTCCCCCACGTTCTGCGGCGGGACCGCCGAGCAGCAGACCACCCGGCTCGAGGAGATCAACGACGCGGTGGACCGGCTGGGCCGACAGCCCGGCACGGCCGTCTACCTGGACGCCGGTCACAGCTCCTGGCACGCCGTCGGCGAGATCGCCCAGCTGCTCATCGACGGCGGGGTGTCCCGGGCGCAGGGCTTCTTCCTCAACGTCTCGAACTACCGGACCGACAGCGAGCTGATCCGCTACGGCACCCAGATCTCCCAGTGCATCTGGTACCTCGGGAACACCGAGGGCGCCGCGCCGGGTGACTGCCCCAACCAGTGGTGGCCGGCCGCCGACGCGGACAGCTGGTACGCCTCGCACGTGCCCGCCGACGCCCGGCTCACCCACTTCGTCATCGACACCAGCCGCAACGGCAAGGGCCCGTGGACGCCGACCGTGTCGTACCCGGACGCCCAGGACTGGTGCAACCCGCCCGGCCGCGGCCTCGGTGTGCGCCCGACCAGCCAGACCGGCGTCCCGCTCCTCGACGCCTACCTGTGGGTCAAGGTCCCCGGCGAGTCCGACGGCAGCTGCACCCGCGGCACCGCGGGCCCCGAGGACCCCGAGTACGGCGTCGTGGACCCGGCCGCCGGCGCCTGGTGGCCCGACCAGGCGCACGACCTGGCGGCCAGGGCCGTCCCGGCGCTGACCTTCAACACGAACTGGTAGACCGAACGCACCGCACGCACCGCACGCACCGCACGCACCGCACGCACCGCACGCACCGCACGCACCGCACGCACCGC
>NZ_JACADT010000224.1:0-7266 GCF_013421635.1 Streptomyces sp. UH6
GCCTCCTCGGCGCGCGCCTTGAGGTGTGCCGGCAGGCGCAGGTTGACGCGGGCGGTGCCTCCCTCGTCGCCCTCGACAGGGGCCGGAGCCTTGAGGGGCTCGCCGTGCCCGGCCGGCTCCGCCGGCGCGCCGGCGTCGGTGGGCGGCGGCGTCACCACGAAGTCGGGGTCCAGCCCCCGCAGCCGTACGTCGACCGACCCCGGGGCGAGTTCGCGGGTGATCTCGCTCATCGCGGCGGAGAGCACGTTGAGCATGACCAGGCGGGTCGCCGACTCCAGTGGAGCGGTGAGCCTCTCGGCCAGTTCACGGGCTTCCTCGCCGCCGGCTTCGGCGGCCACCGCGAGTTCGCGGCGGAGTGTGTCGACATACGGGGTGAGGTCCATGACGCCATAGTGGCACCATCGTGGCGCCACGCGCAAGCGGGAATCAGTTCTTTTCTGGTCCGTGCCCACCCGCACCTCTCTGACCTGCGTATATAAGGTGGCGTCGTGGTGTGCCGCTCTGGCGTCACATGGCTGCTACGTGGCGCCATGTGGCGCCGAGTGGCGCCACGTGGCGCCATCCCGGCCCCACGCGTTCATCGCGAGGGGGGCAGGGCGACAACCGAACCCGCGCACATGCCGACAGGCCGTGCCGAAGGACAGGGGCGGGCGGTCGAGCTGCGGCGACGACACGACCAGCCCTACGGTGTAACGTCCTTCGGCCCTCGGTTTCCGTTGAGCAAGGAAGATCCGACCTTGAGACTGCCGCTGCACCAGGCGTTCCGGTACATCCACGAACCGCTCCCGGCGAATGACCCGGCCATCCCCGGCCTGGGGCACGACGAACTGCTGGCCGGGCTGCTGACCCGGCTGCGGTATTCGCACGGCGGCGCCTTCCTCGTGACGGGCTTCCGAGGCGTCGGCAAGTCGACGCTCGTCCTCAGGGCGCTGGAGAAGGCGGCGGGCGAGCAGTCGCGGGATGTCGTCCTGCTCCCCGTCTACCTCAATGCCGCCCGGCAACTGGAGGCGGATCAACTGCTGTTCGCCATCGTCCGGCGCATCTTCGAGGCGCTGGAGGACAGCGGACTCTTCGAGCGGCTGGCGCCCGACGTGCAGAACTCGTTGCTGCTCGCGTACATGAGGACGTCCTTGTCCTTCAAGCAGACCCACTCGGACACCAACGAACGCGGCGGAACGCTGGGGATGAGCCCTCAGCAGAGTCTGTTCAGCTCGATGGCGCCGACGCTGAGCCTGACCGGGAAGCGGATCAGTGCGCAGGCGATGGAAGCCTCCTTCCTGGCGTACTCGGAACTGGACGTCGAGCACGACCTGGTGCGCATCATCCAACTCCTCGACGCGGGCCGGGTCCGGCAGGAACGACGCGGGCTGCTGCGGCGCCGACGCATCACGGACCTCAGGATCCACCCGGTGATCGTGCTGGACGAGGTCGACAAACGGACGGAGGGCTCCGACGACGAACTCGCAATGCTGCAGCAGCTGATCGGCCGGTTGAAGAGCGTACTCACCACGCGGGGCGCGCACTTCCTGCTGATCGGCGGTGCTGACCTGCACGACAGCGCCCTGCGCGACGTGGACCGCGGCAACGGCCTGTACGAGAGCGTCTTCGCGTGGCGACTGTACGTGCCGTGTCTGTGGGAGGCGCCCGAACGTCTGGTGCACGACCTCGTGCGCCTGGGACGCGAAGAGGCCTCCACGCGGCGATCTCCCGGTGCCGGATCGGCGGGGGAGGGACCGGTGAGGGAGGGACCGGCGGGCGACGACGTGGAATCGCCGTCGTCGCTTCTCGACGCGCTCGTCTCCTACCTGCGCTTCAAGTCCAGAGGCGTCCTGCGGAGGCTGTTGCAGGAGTTCAACGCCCTTGTCGAGTGGGGCCCGGACGGACGGCCGGTGCTCGCCCTGAGTGAGGCGACGCTGCAGCGCGTGCGTCTGTACAGCGGTTTGGAGGCGGTCGTCGCCGAGGTCGTCTCGCCCGACCCGTCACGAGGCCAGGCGACACTGCCGATCGACGACGACCGCAGACGGCTCGGTGGTTACCACGTCGTCGACTGGGTCCTGCGCAGCCGACGGCGCGTGTTCACCGCCGCCGAGATCGAAGGGCAACTGGATCCGCTGCTCCACACCGACATCCGACTCGTCGAACGCCTTCTGCGCCACCTCGTGGACGCCGGTGTGATCACCATGGTCGGCGAGGGGAACCAGGGCCGGCGGGACGCGACGGTGTTCGGGCAGGTGGGGGCCGGAGACGTGACCTACTGCCGCCTGACCGATTCCTACGCGGACCAGCTGTGGGGGATCGCCCGCGAGAGCGAGAGCGAGCGAGCGGATCTGGCCATCCACTCCATGGTCACCACGAACGTCACCGGACTGGCGAGCCCGGAAGGAACCGCTCCGCCGGAAGAGAGCGCGAGCCCCGTGCGCGCGGCTCCCGGAAGTCGGCTCAACAGCCGCTACGAGGTCTACGAACTGATCGGGCAGGGCGGCATGGGAGCCGTCTACCGAGGGCTCGACGTACGGACGAACGAACAGGTCGCGGTCAAGATCCTGCACGGCGGGCTGGCTGCGGACGGGGAGATGCGGGCGCGGTTCCTGCGGGAGGGGGCGATCGGTGCGCGCGTCCGGCACCCCCACGTGGCCCGCACCCTCGACGTGGTGGAGGGGCCCGACTTCGCCCTGATCATCGAGCTCGTCGAAGGGCCGACGCTGCGAGAGTTCCTCCATTCCGAAGGGGCGCTCTCCGGCCGGCGCACCGTACGGATCGCCGACGAACTCGGCCAGGCCCTCGTCCACTTGGCGTCGCTCGGGCTGGCCCGCGTGGACCTGAAACCGAGCAACGTCATCCTCCACCCCCGGCGCGGCTCGGTGATCGTCGACCTCGGAGTGGCCCGAAGGCTGGCCGACGTGGAGAACACGCAGGTCACCCGAACCGGCATGGTGATCGGCACGCCCGGCTACATGTCTCCCGAGCAGGTCCTGGGCAACGTCACGGACGCGAGGTCCGACCTCTTCACCCTCGGGCTCCTGCTCTACGAGTGCCTGCTCAATCGTTCGCCCTACGATCACGCGGAGGACAACGCGAACCAGTTCTCCCGGATGTACGCGATCATGCACAACGACGTCGACGTCAGCGTGCTCCCTGTTTCGGACGCCTTCCGTGAGGTCATTCGGACCTGCACCCGGCGCGCCGTGGAGGACCGCTATCAGAGCCCCGCGCAATTCCTCTCCGCCCTGCGGTCCACACCGGAGGCGATGGCCGAGGAGGCGCCCTGACATCCACGGCCCTGTCCCGGCCAGGGCCCGCACAGCCCGCGCGGGCCCTCCCGTCCGGACGCTGACCCTGTCGCACCGGGCGTCACCGGCGGAGTCGATTTGGTGTGCAGCGCCGGGTGACCAAGCTGTCCGGCGTACTCCGGAGATCCGCCGCAGACCTCGGCTGTCCGACGTGGGTCCCCCCCCACGCCGGCAGTCATCGACGGATTGTCGGGCCTGCCACATGGAGATGTCGCGGTATTTCTCCCGGACGGGTCCCGTCACCGGCGGCGGAAGCCGCGGCCGTCGGAGGGGTGCGCGGACCAGGCGACCCGGGGTGCATTCCGTGGAGCGCTCCTCCGACGGGCAACGGCGGGCAACGGCGGGGGCGTAGCTCACGGCAGGTCGACGGGGCCGTAGAGGGCGGCGGGCTGCCCGGTCCGCAGGGCCCAGTAGCGGTCGCCGAAGCTCCAGTGCCACCACTCGGTCGGGTAGTTGATCAGTCCGGCGTCGGTCAGGGCGGTCCCGAGGAGGTCGCGCATCGCGCGGGCGGCCGGGGAGATGTTCGCCGCCGCGGTGTAGCAGGCGTCGTCGCTCTCCTCCGGGTTGGCGTTCACCGGCGTGCCCATGTCCACCTCGACACCCCGCTCGTCGACGAGGGTGAGGTCGACGGCGGCACCGGCGCTGTGCGGGGCGACCTCCGGAGGGGAGACGTAACGGGAGGCGGCCTCCCGGACCCGTTCCGGTGCCCAGCCGGGGTGGTGGCGGCGCAGTGCGTCGGCGTAGGCCTCGAAGTACTGCCGCTGCAAGGAGGGCGGACGGTATCCCTCGACGACCAGCAGCCGCATCCCGTCGGGCAGTCGGGACCGGGCGCGCAGCAGCCGGTCGAGCACGCCCTGCCGCAGACGGGCGTACGCCCCCGCGGGATCCGCCCGGCGCCGGTCGACCTGGAGCACGGCGGAGGCACGGACATCGGCCAACGGGTCGCCGCACTCACGGACCGGGATGGCGGCCACGCGCCGGTCGGACATCAGCACGATGCTCATGAGGTCCCTCCGTTCAAGTCCCCGTTCGGGTGTTGTCGACGTACCGCGCACCGTCTCCGCGCACCGCTCGGGCGGCACCCGGCCGGGGTCGGGCGTCATGTGGCTCCTCCTGGTGGCGAGTGGCGCCGCTCCGGCTCGGCGCGGAGGGTGGCCAGGGTTCGCCGGCCACGTTCGACGAGTTCCGGGTCGCCGTGGACCACGCCATAGGCGATCCCGGACACGGAGTCGAGGACCGTGTCGACGACCAGCCGTTCCTGCTCCGGCTCGGTCAGGGACCGGCCGTATCCGATGAGGAAGGCCTCACGCAGGTCGGGGCGACCGGCCCAGGCGTCGGACAGTCGGGCCAAGTCCCGTACGGCCGGACCGGGTTCGCTGCGCTCGAAGTCGACCACGTGCAGGGTGCCGGCGGCTTCGTCCCAGAGCAGGTTGCGCGGCTGGAAGTCGCCGTGCGTGCACACCGTGTCGACGGGAGGCAGGTGAGCGGCCCGTGCGACGGTGGCGCGCACGAACTCCTCGTCGCCCGGCGCCAGGTGGGCGCGCGCCCCGGCGAGGTACCGGTCCAGCTTCCCGGTGGAGAACGCGAGGCCACCGGGGTGCGGCGGGGCGTGCTGATGGATGGCGGCGGCGAGCTGCCCGACGCGGCGGAAGATCCGCCGCTGCCGCTCGGGCGGATGGTGCGCACCGTGCAGGGGTCGGCCGCGCACCGCCGTGAGGACCACGGCGCGCAGCACCGGATCGGCGGCGACCAGCCGGGGCGCGGCGTCGCCGAGGCCGACGGCCCAGCCGCGCAGCGCGGTCACCTCACGCTCGTGGAAGCGGTCGTTCCGGTGGACCTTGACGTACCAGGTGCCGCCTTCGGTGCCGCGCGCCTGCCATACGCGGCTGTTCCGCCGATGCCAGGAGGCGTCCGTCCACGCGGCGATCCGGCCGACCGCACGCTCGGTGAAGTCCCGTACGGAAGCCGGGGGAAGGCCGTCGCCCGGGATGCCGCCAGGGCCGGGGACCAGGCGCAGCCGGTCACAGTCTGCGGCGTGGGCGATCGGGTCGCCGGGTTCCTGGAAGTGGACGGCCATCCGCGCGCCGGTCCGGTAGGCGTCGAGTCCGGCCCGGCAGTAGGCGACCATCGGCCCGGGCAGGGAGCCGAGGGGGAACCAGCCCATGCTGTCGCAGACCTCCGGCTCCCGCACGCGCGGGGTGCCCTGCCAGCGCCGGACCTCGAAGAAGAAGCCGACGCGGGCCCTGCCTCCGGGGGCGCGGTGGTGCACGGTGACGGCCGCGCGGACGTCGGCCGGGTCGATGGTCACACCGGTTTCCTCGCGGGCCTCGCGGATGAGGGCGGTGACGACGTCCTCGTGCGGACCGTCGAGGTGCCCGGACGGCAGGTGCCAGCAGCCTGCCGCGTACACGTCGCCCGCCCGGCGCGACAGCAGCACCTCGGGCCCCGCCGTGCCGTCGCGGAGGGCGATCAGGTGGACGTCCAGCGGCTCGGTGTGCCGCTCGCCGGCGCTCACACGGCACCCGCGGTACGGCGGGCGAGCAGGACCTCGGAGACGGCCTCCTCGCGCAGCACGCCATCGTGCGCGTGGGCGCGGAGCAGGCGCCGGGCGTCGGCCTCGAACTGCTGGTGACGGTCGGCGAGGAGGGCGGGGCGGGCGAAGCTGGTGGTGCGCAGGTACCCGATGACGTCCTCGGGCGTCCGGTTCCGGACGACGGGGAAGGCGTGCCGGGTGACCTCGCCGAACGCGGAGGCCGCGAGTTCGTCCCGGAAGGAGCGGCCCGGTTCGGTGTACGTGCCGTGGGTGCCCGCTCGCCGGGCGGTGCCGAGACGGGACCGGATCAGGTCGCGCAGGGCGGCCGTCCACTCGGCGTCACAGGTCCACAGACTGCCGTCCCCCATGACCGCCACGACGGCGTGGGACGCGGCCACCCGGGCCGCCATGGCCAGGACCGCGGGGCGGTCCATCCAGTGGAACGACCGGCAGCAGGTGACCAGGCTGCGCGCGCGGTCGGGGACGGCCGGGGCGTAGGTGTGCGCCGCTCCCACGAAGCCGGTGACCGTGCACGTGCCGCGGACCGGCGTGCGCGCCCTGAGGGCGTGCTCCGGCATCCGCCTGCTCACGTCCACCAGGTGAATGTGGGTCAGGCGCCGCAGTACGGGCAGCAGCGCGAGGGGCACCTGCCCGGTGCCCGTGCCCAGGTCGAGCAGGACGGGGGCCGTGACGCCGTGCTGGGCGGTGGCCGGCAGGCGGACGGCCGCGTCCGGCAGCCCAGGCCGGTGGCGGGCGTAGCACGCGCTCTCCTCCCCGGACAGTGCCTCGTCGGAGACGGCGGCGGAAGACGGTGGTCGGTGCGGGCGGGGCATCGGGAGCCTCCGTCAGTGCCGGTGGGACGGGGGAGCCGCCAGGCCGGACGGTGGCGGGGGACCGGTCGGCCGCCGGCCGGCGTCGTCGCCGGGGGTCAAGAGGGAGCGGAGTACCTCCTCGGCTTCGTCGAGGCGCTCACGCAGCACCGCGACGGACCGGTGGCGGGCCCGCCCGTACGCCTCGAGCGCCGGTGTGACCGCGCCCGGGCGGTCCAGCGGCTCGGACAGCGGGTAGACCGAGCATGCCTGGTTTCCCACGGCGACGCGGGGCACGGCGAGCAGATCGTCCAGGGGAAGGGCGGGGTTGGCCGCCCGGTAGGCGGAGAGTGCGGTGGCCAGGCCCGTGATCCATGCGTCGGGGCGGGCCAGGACGGTGCGGGGGTCCAGGACGATCCGGCCGAGTTCCCACGCGGCGCTCCGGTGGCCGGGTGGCCGGAAGTCGACCACCGCCGCGACCTCCCGCCCGCGCATCAGCAGGTTGGGGGAGGCCAGGTCGCCGTGCACCACCTGAGCCGTCAGCTCGGGCGGCAGCTGCTCCAACAGGGCCGCCACCTCCGGCAGGGCGTCGAGCCGGCGGGCCGCCGTCCGCCGGGCCCACCGGGCGAACTCG
>NZ_JACADT010000225.1:0-7229 GCF_013421635.1 Streptomyces sp. UH6
GCCCGTCCCCGACGGCCAGGGGACCGGCCTCGGCCTCACCCAATGGGCCGCCTTCGCCGGCTCCGCCGCGCTCGGCCTGTTCGGCTTCGGCGGTCTGGCCCGCGGCAACACCGGCCGCGCCTGGGTGCTCGGCATGTTCGGCCGCTACCGCGGCACCGTCCGCCGCACCGGGCTGCTCTGGGTCAACCCGCTGCTGCTGCGCCGCAAGGTCGACGTCCGTCTGCGGCACTGGCGCAGTGAACCGCTGTGCGCCAACGACCCCAACGGGGTGGCGCTGCGCGTGCGGACCCTGGTGGTGTGGCGGGTGAAGGACACCGCCCGCGCCGTGCACGCCGTGGAGGACCACGAGGAGTACCTGCGCCGCTGCGTCGAGGCCGCGCTGGCCCGGATCCCGGTGGACCCGCCGATGGAGCCGGCCGACGAGCGCCCCGAGCAGGGCGAGGAGGAACCCGGCCTGGAGGAGGCGCTGACCGGCCAGGTCGCCGCCGACGCCAAGGCGGTCGGCCTGGAGGTCTTCGCCGTGCGGCCGATCCGCGTCGAGTACGCCCCCGAGGTGGCCGCCGTGATGCAGCGGCGGCGGATCGCCGCGCTGGACGCCCGGCAGCGCGCCGGGGTGCTCAGCGCGGTGGTCGACTCGGTCGAGGACACCGTCAACCGCCTGACCCTGCGCGGACTGGTCGAGCTCGACGACTACGAGCGCAAGGTCCTGGTGAAGGACCTGACCGTCGCGTTCTGCGCGGGGCGGGGGGAGGGCGCGCCGTAACGGCGGCGGGGCCGGGGCCCCGGGAGGGGCAGGGAGTGTCCGTGCGGGGCCGTTGCCGCCGTCACTGCGGAAGTCGAAGATTCCGCGCGGATCCGGAGAGCGGCCGAGATTGGTATGGACATGTTCAAGCTTCGCTTCTAGCTTGGTACTTGGTCTAGACCAACAGCACGACTCGAGAAGCTCGGCACTGCTCAACGACCCCCCCTCCCTCAGGAGCGTCGGCATGCGCAAACGCACGAAGTTGTACGCGGCCTCGGTCGGCCTGGCCACCGCGGGAGCCATGGTGCTCTCGACCGGTGGCGCCAGCGGCCACGGCTACACGGACCTGCCCGTCAGCCGGCAGAAGCTCTGTCAGAACGGCTCCGTCACGAACTGCGGCTCCATCCAGTGGGAGCCGCAGAGCGTCGAGGGCCTCAAGGGCTTCCCGGCCGCCGGCCCCGCCGACGGAGACATCTGCTCGGCCGGCCACTCCACCTTCAACCAGCTCGACCAGCCGAAGACCCCCTCGGGTGCGGCCTGGCCGGCCACCAAGGTCACCTCGGGCCAGAGCTACACCTTCCGGTGGCAGTTCACCGCCCGGCACTCGACGACCGACTTCAGGTACTACATCACCAAGCCAGGCTGGAACCAGAACCACGCGCTGGCCCGCTCGGACCTCAACCTGACGCCGTTCCTCACCGTGCCGTACAACAACCAGCAGCCGCCGCAGACGCTCTCGCACAGCGGAACGCTGCCCGGTGGCCTCAGCGGCCGGCACGTGATCGTCGCCGTCTGGACGGTCGCGGACACGGCCAACGCGTTCTACGCCTGCTCGGACGTCACGTTCTGATCCGTACGACGGACGGAACGACCGCCGACCGGCGTGGACGGCAACGCCGAAGGGCCCCTCGCGAGGCGAGGGGCCCTTCTCCGGTGCGCCGCCAGGGACTCGAACCCCGGACCCGCTGATTAAGAGTCAGCTGCTCTAACCAACTGAGCTAGCGGCGCATGACTTCCGCCTTCCGCTTCCGCGGCCGGCGACGAAGAAAATACTACCCGGTCCCTGGGGGTGCTCGTGACCAGCCGGACGGCCGGCGGGACGACCGGCCGGACGGCGGGCCGGGGACGGGCCGGGGACGGGCCGGGGACGGGCCGTGATCAGGGCTGGAGGGACAGCGAGAGCAGCACCGGCGCGGCCTCCTGGTGGAGCCGGTCGGCGGCCCGCCGGAGGCGGTGCGCCTGGCTCACCGGCATCGACAGGGCGAGGCTGCCCACCCGCTCACCCGCGGAGAGCGCGACCGCCGCGCAGACCGTGCCCACCGCGTACTCCTGGAGGTCCAGCACCGGCGCGGACGGCGGCTGCGCCTCCAGGTGGGTGAGGAGCAGCCGCTCGCTGGTGATGGTGCGCGAGGTCAGGCGGGCCATCCGGTGACGGGAGAGGTGGTCGCGGCGGCCGTCGCGGTCGAGCTGCCCCAGCAGGCTCTTGCCGACCGCGCTGGCGTGCGCCGCCCAGCGGAAGTCCACCCACTCGTTGACCGCGGGCGCGCCGGGGCCCGCGGCGCACTGTGTGACCCGCACCTCCCCGTCGTCGTAACGGCTGAGATAGATCGCCGCCCCGACGTCGTCCCGCAGCCGGTCGAGGGTGCGCTGCAGCTTCTCGCGGAGCGCCTCCTCGTGCCCGTCCGTCGAGGTCAGGCGCGCGAAGGCGTCCCCGACGGCGTACGCGCCGTCCGGGAGACGCAGGACGTAGCCCTCACGCCTCAGCATCCGCAGCAGCGTGGTCAGGCGCCGCGGGCCGAGGTCGAGCTGACGGCCGAGTTCTGCGTCGGTGATTCCGGCGGGATGCCGCGCCACCACGTCCAGGGCCCGCAGGGCCTCCTGGACCGGGTGGTGCGACTCGGCCGGTTCGTTCAGCGCCACGGTTCCCCCTGCGCCAGCGTGTTCGGGCCGTTGATCCGGTCGATCGACGCGATTCACGATACCGGGGCGTACCGATCCGGACAGGGTCTTACGGCCCCGGTCGGTCCACGGGCCGCGCTTTCCCAGGTGGCATATGACAGCAGCACGAACCAATTCGGGTACCGGCGGTAATAGGACAGGTGAGGAAAGGAACGGCCCCGCGTCAGACCTGCACCAAGGGCTCACGGGTGAAGAGCGCGCCCAGCTCCGGAGCGTTCACCCGGCGGTCCGTGAGGCGCAGCGCCTCCCAGGCCGCCACCTGGTTCGCCGTGAGCACCGGCTTCCCCACGGCGGCCTCCAGGGCCGGCAGCGAGGAGACCGTGTGCAGCGCGCTGTCCGGAACCAGCACCGCCTCGGCCTCCGGGTGGTCGGCGGCCAGCACCAGCTCGTGGACCCGGTCCGGGCCCCATGCCGCCACATCGGCCGCCGTGGCCGCGCCCGCGCCGTGCACCGAGGCGACCCGTACCCCCGCCCCCTCCTCCAGGAAGCGGACGAACAGCTCCGCGACGTCCTCCGGATAGGTGGCCGCCACCGCCACCCGTCGCGCCCCCACCTCGCGGACCGCGTGGGCGAAGGCGAAGGAGGAGGAGGACGCCGGCATCCCCGCGGCCACCGCCAGCGACCGCACCTGCTCGCGCGAGGCGTCCCAGCCGTCCACGAAACTGCCCGCCGTGTTGACCCAGACCACGGCCTCGGCGCCGGACAGCCGCAGCTGCTCGCAGGCCTCCGCCAGCGGTCCCGGCGCGCCCGTCTCCCGCAGGACATCGACCCGCCGCACGTCCTCTCCGAGCTCGGTGTGGACCACGTCGACGCGGATGTCGCTGCCGAGCAGCTGCTCCATGCGCGGGTAGTCGTCCTCGGCCGAATGGCCCGGGTAGATGAATCCGAGTGCGGTCATGTCCAGCCTCTCCGTCACCGTCACGTGAACCGTCACCGTCGTGCGTCGCCGCAGTACCGGTCCTGTCCGGGTACCCAGCACCGCCCGGGAAACCGATCGGATTAGGCCATGGAAGCTCGGGTAGGCGCGCCGCCATGTCTTCACCTCCCTTCAAGAAGGAAAGACCACTCACCCGGCGGAGCGTGCTGGCCGCGGGGGCCGCCACGGCCGCCGCGCTCGGCGTCTCCGCCTGTAGCCGGGTCCCCACCGAGGACTCCGGGAACGGCGGTGACCAGCTGGAACGCCTGCGCGCACAGGGTGTGGTGCGGGTCGGCATCGCCGGCGAAATACCCTTCGGCTACATCGACAAGGACGGCGGCCTCACCGGCGAGGCCCCGGAGCTCGCCCGGGTGATCTTCAAGCGCCTGGGCGTCGGCTCCGTCCAGCCGGTGCCGACCGAGTTCGGCTCCCTGATACCCGGGCTCAACTCGCAGCAGTTCGACGTCGTCGCCGCCGGCATGTACGTCAACAAGGAACGCTGCGGCCAGGTGATCTTCGCCGACCCCGACTACCAGATGCTCGACTCGTTCGTCGTCCGCAAGGGCAACCCGATGGGGCTGCACGACTACCAGGACGTCGTCGGGAAGAAGGCCAGGTTCGCCACCGGGACCGGCTACGCCGAGATCGAGTACGCGGTCGCGGCCGGCATCCCGGAGAGCGAGATCCTGATCGTGCCCGACCAGGTGGCCGGACTGAACGCCGTCGAATCCGGACGCGCCGACGTGTTCGCGGGCACCGCGGTCACCACCCGCGAGGTGGTCAAGAAGTCCCGCAAGGCCGAGGCCACGAAGCCGTTCGCGCCCGTCGTGGACGGCAAGCCGCGGATCGACGGCGGCGCCTTCGCCTTCCGCCCCACCGAGACCCGGCTCCGGGACGCCTTCAACGCCGAGCTGCACCGGATGAAGAAGAGCGGCGAACTGCTGCGCGTCCTGCGGCCCTTCGGGTTCACCGAGTCGGAGATGACCGACCTGACCGCGAAGGAGCTGTGCGCCCGATGAACAGCTCGATGACCTCCGGACTCTGGGAACTGGTGCTGAACGGTGTCTGGATCACCGTCCAGCTGCTGGTGCTCAGCGCCGTCCTGGCGACCGTCGTCGCCTTCGTGGCCGGAATCGCGCGCACCCACCGGCTGTGGATCGTCCGCTTCCTGGCGGGCTTCTACACCGAGGTGTTCCGCGGCACCTCCGCGCTGATCATGATGTTCTGGGTCTTCTTCGTGATGCCCACCGCCCTCGGCTGGCAGCTGGTCCCGCTCTGGGCCGGCACGCTCGCCCTCGGCCTGACCTACGGCGCGTACGGCGCCGAGGTGGTGCGCGGCGCGATCGCCGCCGTGCCGCAGGCCCAGCGCGACGCGGGCATCGCCCTCAGCCTCACGCCCTGGCAGCGGACGCGGCTGATCCTGCTGCCGCAGTCCGTCCCCGAGATGATCCCGCCGTTCTCCAACCTCCTGGTCGAACTGCTCAAGGGCACCGCCCTGGTGTCGATCATGGGCATGGGCGACCTGGCGTTCAGCGGCAACCTGATCCGGCTGGCGCTCCAGGAGAGCACCGAGATCTACACCTACATCCTGCTCATCTACTTCGTCCTCGCCTTCCTGCTCACCCGCCTGATGCGCGGACTGGAGAAGAGCCTCAAGGTCCGGACCGGCAAGGCCGTGAAGACCGGCTCGCCCGAGGCCACGGCCGACGTGAAGGCGGGTGCTGCCGCGTGAACTGGGACTGGAACGCCGTCGCGGACTTCATGCCGCACTTCTGGGACGGCCTCGTCGTCACCCTCCAGGCGCTGGTGCTGGGCTCCCTGCTCTCCTTCACCCTCGGCCTGGTGTGGACCCTGCTGATGCGGGTCCCCACCCGATGGGTGCGCTGGCCCGTCGGCGTGTTCACCGAGTTCGTCCGGAACACGCCGCTGCTGGTGCAGCTCTTCTTCCTCTTCTACGTGCTGCCGGAGTGGGGCCTGACCTTCTCCGCCCTCACCATGGGCGTCATCGGCCTCGGCCTGCACTACTCGACCTACACGATGCAGGTCTACCGGGCCGGCATCGAGGGCGTGCCGGTGGGCCAGTGGGAGGCGGCCAAGGCGCTCAACCTGCCGCTGCGCCGCACCTGGACCGCGGTCATCCTGCCGCAGGCCGTCCGGCGGGTGGTGCCCGCGCTCGGCAACTACGTGATCTCCATGCTCAAGGACACGCCGCTGCTGATGACCATCACCGTCCTGGAGATGCTCGGCGAGGCGCGGCTCTTCTCGCAGCACGCCTTCGAGTTCACCGAGCCGGTCACGGTGATCGGCGTGGCCTTCATCGTCATCTCCTACCTCGCCTCCCTTCTCCTGCGATCCCTGGAGCGACGCCTTGTCTGACACCCTCCCCACCCCTGATCCGACGGCGACGGCGCCCGCCGCCACCGCACCCGCGGGCGAGCTGATCCGGTTCGACGGCGTGACCAAGCGGTTCGGCGAGAACACGGTGCTGGACCGGCTGGACTTCTCCGTCGAGGCCGGCAAGCACGTCACCCTCATCGGCCCCTCCGGTTCCGGCAAGACCACCATCCTGCGGATGCTGATGACGCTCACCAAGCCGGACGAGGGCACCATCACCGTCGACGGCAGGCGGCTGTACCCGGCCAAGCGCCGCGAGGTCGCCGAGGTGCGCAAGAACATCGGCATGGTGTTCCAGCAGTTCAACCTCTTCCCCAACATGAAGGTGCTGCGCAACGTCACCGAGGCGCCGGTCACCGTGCTGGGCCTGTCCAAGGACGAGGCCGAGGCCCGGGCGCGCGAGCTGCTGGAGCTGGTCGGGCTCGCCGACAAGTGCGACGTGTACCCCTCGCAGCTGTCCGGCGGCCAGCAGCAGCGGGTCGCCATCGCCCGCGCGCTGGCGATGCGGCCGCAGGTGCTGCTCCTCGACGAGGTGACCTCCGCGCTCGACCCCGAGCTGGTGGCCGGCGTGCTGGACGTGCTGCGCGACATCGCCCGGTCCACCGACATCACCATGCTCTGCGTCACGCACGAGATGAACTTCGCCCGGGACATCTCCGACGACGTCCTGATGTTCGACGGTGGCAAGGTCATCGAGTCCGGCCCGCCGGAGCGGATCTTCGAGGACCCGACGCACGAGCGGACCCGGGAGTTCCTGGGCGCGGTGCTCTGACGCCCCGGAGCGGACCCGACCCGACGCGGCGGGGCGGTGGCGGAATAGGCCACCGCCCCGCCGCGTTGTCCACCTCCGCACGGCGAAGCGGCGAAGAGGGAGTACGACGGTGACAGAGCAGGCAGAAGAGATCCGCGGCACGGTCCACGGCAGCGCGCCCGTCCCCCTCTCCGTCCTCGACCTGGTCACCGTCGGCGCGGGACACACCGCGAGCGACGCGCTGGCCACCTCGGTGCGGATCGCGCGGCTCGCCGAGGCGCGCGGGTTCGAGCGGTACTGGGTCGCCGAGCACCACTCCATGCCGGGCGTCGCCTCCAGCTCGCCGGCGGTGATCCTCGCCTACCTGGCCGCGCGGACCGAGCGGATCAGGCTGGGCTCCGGCGGCGTGATGCTGCCCAACCACGCCCCGCTGGTGATCGCCGAGCAGTTCGGCACGCTGGAGGCGA
>NZ_JACADT010000226.1:0-7210 GCF_013421635.1 Streptomyces sp. UH6
GCCGCCCTGCGGGGTGGCCCCCGGGGTGCCGGAGCCGGACGGGCTCGGGCTCGGGCTGGCCGAGGGGTCACCGGACCCGGACGGCGAGGGGCTGGGCGTGCTGCCGGCCGGCAGCACCTTCAGGTCGTAGGTCTTCATCGGCCCGTACAGGCACGGCAGTGAACCCTCGGCCGGGTCCACGGCGAAGGCGGCCACCGCGTGGCCCTCCTCCGCGTCCTTGTCGAGCGTCAGCCGCATCCGCACGTCCACCCGCTCACCGGGCTCGACGCCCTCGAAGACCACGTCGGGGCTCTCGGCGGTCTCCAGGGCCTTCCAGCCGTCGCCGTCCTTCCACTCGGCCTTCAGGTCGTCCTGGTCGCCGCCGGAGTCGATGACGACGAAGGTCAGCGGGCGGATGTCGAGGGTGTGCTCACTGCCGTTGGTCATCCGGACGGTGAAGGTCGCCTGCTCGCCGGCGACCAGCTGCTCGGGCAGGCCGAGCGCCTTGGCCTTCAGCGACGTGTCCTTCTTGCAGTCCTTGGCGTTCGCGAGGGCCTCCTCGGCCTTCTTGAGCGCCTCCTCGGCGGACTTCTCGGCCAGCTTGGCGCTCTCGTAGTCGCGCAGTACGGCGACCTCGGCGTCGTCGAGCTCGGTGTCGGCCTCCTCGGCGGCCTCGGCCGCCTCGAGGTGGTGCTGCCGGGCGTCGGCGAGGGCGAGCTCGGCGTCGGCCAGCTCCTGCTCCGCGGCCGCCTTCCCGGCCTCGTCGGCCTCGGCCAGCGCGGCCTCGGCGTCGTCCACCCGCGAGGCCGCGGCGTCGAACGCCGCCTTCGCCTCCTCGGCCGCCTTCCGCGTCTTCTCGGCGGCGACCACCAGCGCGGGCGGGTTGTCCTTGTCGTACTCGAGGAGGGCCTCGACCTTGTCGTAGGCCTCGATGCGCGCCCGGACCGCCTCGGCGTAGACCGCACGCGCCTCGGTGACGGCGTCCTGCAGGTCCTGACGGCCGGAGCCGGACTCGGCGACCACCGGCGCCGGGTCCGCGAACGCCGGCGAGGCGGCGGCCAGGGCGAGCGGTGAGGTGACGGCGAGAGCGGCGGCCACTGCCAGGTAACGGCGTTTCTGCACGAGCATGCCTCCTGGGGCGAAATGCGTGACGTGTGCGGAAGACTGCGCGGGACCACCGCCGGGGCCCTCGTCGGGGGCCGCCTGCGCGTGACGCACGGGACGATGGTCAACCCCCGGGATTTTATGAGGCGTTGACCGAATCCGCCCTGGTCTTTCGCGGGACCGCCCCGGGCCCGCGGACCGGGAACCGGGTGCAAAACGGTGCGGACCGGGAGGGTTGCCCTCCCGGTCCGCACCGGTTGTGTGACTCATGTCATGCGCGAGCGTGAGCGAGCGCTCAGGCGATGCTCCAGGCGATGCCGTCGAGGATGTCGTGCTCGCTGACCACGACCTCCCGCGCGCCGGTCCGCTCCATGACCGACCGGAGTACCAGCGCGCCCGCGCCGATCACGTCGACCCGGCCGGGGTGGAGCGAGGGGATCTCCGCGCGCTCGGCGTGGGTGGAGCCCAGCAGCCGGCCGGTGATCTCGCGGACCCGCTCGTAGGAGACCCGCGAGTGGTGGATGGCCCGCGAGTCGTACTCCGGCAGTTCCTGGGCGATCGCCGAGACGCTGGTGACCGAGCCGGCCAGGCCCACCAGGGTGCGGGCCTCGCGCAGCGGGACGGTCCGCTCGGCGAGGTCCAGGGCGGCCTCCACGTCGGCCCGTATCGCGGCGACCCGCTCCTCGGTCGGCGGGTCCACGACCACACCCTCGTCGACCAGGTGGCGCTCGGTCATCCGCACGCAGCCGACGTCCACCGAGCGCGCGGCGCGCACCCGGTCGTCGCCGACGACGAACTCGGTGGAGCCGCCCCCGATGTCCACCACCAGGAAGGGCTTCTCCAGGTCGGTGCGGCCGGCGAGTTCCCGGGTGGCGCCGGTGAAGGAGAACTCGGCCTCCTGGTCGCCGGTGATCACCTCGGGCTCGACGCCCACGACGGCGAGGACCCCGGCCACGAACTCGTCGCGGTTCTCAGCGTCCCGGGAGGCGGAGGTGGCGACGAAGCGGATCCGCTCGGCGCCGTGCTCCGCGATCACGGCGGCGTACTCGCGGCAGGCGGCGAAGGTGCGCTCCAGCGCCTCGGGGGCGAGCCGGCCGGTGCGGTCCACGCCCTGGCCGAGCCGGACGACGGTCATCCGCCGGTCGAGGTCGGTGAGGGTTCCGGTGGCCGGGTCGGCGTCGGCGACCAGCAGGCGGATGGAGTTCGTCCCGCAGTCGATCGCGGCGACCCGGGTCATGCGCCGGCCTCCCCGTCGGCAGCGGCCGCGGCGTCGGCGTCGGCCGCGCCGGCCTCGGCCTCGGCGGTGCAGGCGCCCGGCGTGACGCACGGGCCCTTGCGCCACCACTCGGGCAGCATCGCGAGGGCCTCGTCACCCAGCGGGTTCACGCCCGGCCCGGCCACCAGGGAGTGCGCGACCAGGACGTGCAGGCACTTGACCCGGTCGGGCATGCCGCCCGCGCTGGGGAAGCCCCGCAGCACCTCGATCTCGTCGCGGCGCCGGATGTAGTCCTCGTGGGCGGCCCGGTAGGCGGCGGCGAGCTCCTCGTCGGTCCGCAGGCGCTCGGTCATCTCCTTCATGACGCCGTCCGCCTCCAGCGTGCCGATCGCGGAGGCCGCGCGCGGGCAGGTCAGGTAGTACGTCGTCGGGAAGGGCGTTCCGTCCGGCAGCCGCGGGGCCGTCTCCACGACGTCCGGCTGTCCGCACGGGCAGCGGTGCGCGATGGCGCGCAGACCGCGCGGGGGGCGGCCCAGCTGGAGCTGGAACGCCTCGACGTCCGCTTCGGTGGGCTCGGTGCGCTCGGTGGGCGGCGGGGGCGTTTCCATGCCTGGGGTTCTGCTCTCTCGGTCTACGGGTGGGGCTCAGCGGGCCGCGGCCGCGGTGCCGGCGCCGTCGGCCCTCGCGGCACCGGCGGCGCTGTCGGCCTTGTCGGCATTATCGACGGCGTCCCACAGGACGGCGTACCAGGGGCGGTCGGCGGTCGGCCGGCCGGCGTCCTGCCTCCGTGCGGAGGCGGCGCCGCGCACGGTGAAACCGGTCTCGCCCGGCCGCACGTGGTGCAGCCGCTTCCTGATCTGCTGCTCGGCGTAGGCGTCGTCCTTCCAGCGCGCCTTGAGGTCGCGCAGTTCCTCCACCCGCTCGCGGGCGGCGTCGCGCTCCTCCTCCAGCTCGGCGATCTCGGCGCGCTGGGAGACGTACTGCCGGGTCGGGTAGGCCAGGGCGACGATCAGGGTGCACAGCACCAGGGCCAGCAGCGCGGCCCGGCCGGTCAGCCGCGAACGGCGGGCCTGGCGGCGGGTCTGGGAGCGGTAGACGCGGGCGGCGGTCTGCTCACCGAGCAGCCGCAGCCGGGTGGTCGTGGAGAACCGGTCCCGGTTCTGCGCCATCTTCTCCGCGCCTCCCCGTCGGCGTCCGCGTGCTGTGCCGTGTGCCGTGCCTGTCCGTGTGCTCTTTCCCCGCACACGGTACGTGACGCCGGGGCGGGGCGGGGCGCGGACAGGGGCGTGCCCCCGGAGCGGCGCTCCGGGGGCACGTCGTCGGCCGTGGCGGCCGTGGCGTCGGCCGGGGGTCCCGCGGGCTCCGGCAGGGGCCTGCGGCCTTCTGCCGGGCCCCCGCGGGGTCAGCCCTTGAAGCGCGGGAAGGCGCTGCGGCCGGCGTACACCGCGGCGTCGTCGAGGATCTCCTCGATGCGCAGCAGCTGGTTGTACTTGGCGACGCGCTCGGAGCGGGCCGGGGCGCCGGTCTTGATCTGGCCGCAGTTGGTGGCGACGGCGAGGTCGGCGATGGTGACGTCCTCGGTCTCGCCGGAGCGGTGGGACATCATGCACTTGAAGCCGTTGCGCTGGGCCAGCTCGACGGCGTCCAGGGTCTCGGTCAGCGAACCGATCTGGTTGACCTTGACCAGCAGGGCGTTGGCGGCGCCCTCCTCGATGCCGCGGCCGAGGCGCTCCGGGTTGGTGACGAAGAGGTCGTCGCCGACGAGCTGGACCTTGTCGCCCAGCTTCTCGGTGATGACCTTCCAGCCGTCCCAGTCGTCCTCGAACAGCGGGTCCTCGATGGAGACCAGCGGGTAGGCCGCGACGAGCTCCTCGTAGTACTCCGTCATCTCGGCGGCGGAGCGCTCCTTGCCCTCGAAGAGGTACTTGCCGTCCTTGTAGAACTCGGAGGCGGCGACGTCGAGGGCGAGGGCGATCTGCTGGCCGGGGGTGTAACCGGCCTCCTTGATCGCCTCGAGGATCAGGTCCAGGGCCTCGCGGTTGGAGCCGAGGTTGGGGGCGAAGCCGCCCTCGTCGCCGAGGCCGGTGGACAGACCCTTGGTCTTCAGCACCTTCTTCAGCGTGTGGTAGACCTCGGTGCCCCAGCGCAGGGCCTCGGAGAAGGACTCGGCGCCGATCGGCGCGATCATGAACTCCTGGATGTCCACGTTGGAGTCGGCGTGCGAGCCGCCGTTCAGGATGTTCATCATCGGCACCGGCAGCAGGTGCGCGTTGGGGCCGCCCAGGTAACGGAAGAGCGGCAGGTCGCTGGCCTCGGCGGCGGCGTGCGCGACGGCGAGGGAGACGCCGAGGATGGCGTTGGCGCCGAGCGAGCCCTTGTTGTCGGTGGCGTCCAGGTCGAACATCGCCTGGTCGATCAGGCGCTGCTCGGTGGCGTCGTAACCGACGAGCTCCGGGCCGATCTGCTCGATCACGGCGAGGACGGCCTTCTCGACGCCCTTGCCGAGGTAGCGGTTCTTGTCGCCGTCGCGAAGCTCGATGGCCTCGAAGGCGCCGGTGGAGGCGCCGGACGGGACGGCGGCACGGCCGGTGCTGCCGTCGTCGAGGCCGACCTCGACCTCGACCGTGGGGTTGCCTCGGGAGTCCAGGATTTCCCGGGCTACGACGACGTCGATGGACGGCACGAGCATCTCCTTCTGGGATGTGACGCGTGTGGTGCCGGACCACCTGGTCCGGCACGGGGTGCACAGCCTCCGTGGCTCTGCGAGACCGAGCCTAACCGGCCGGGCGGGATCGGCCAGCCGGTCGCCCCCTGTACGGAGGGGTAACAGGAGATTAATTGTTCCGGCCCGAAACAAAAAGTCCCCGAGCGGATTGCGGGGAAATGGGTCCGCCCCCGTGCGCGAGGGTGACGCGCACGGGGGCGGGGTCTCTTCGGACCGCGGGACCTCGGGGCTGTCCGGCCCCGGGACCTGCGACCCGGGGGCGGGTCAGCTCAGGTGGAGCATCTGGCCCGGGTAGATCAGCCGGGCGTCCTCGACGACGTCCTTGTTGAGCTTGTGGAGCTTCTTCCAGCCGCCCTTGACGTCGTGCTCCTCGGCGATCCTGCTGAGCGAGTCGCCCTTGACGACCTTGTACTCGCCGTCACCCTTGAGGACCTTCTCGCCGGTGGGCGTGGTGACCTTCTCGGCCTTCGCGGACTTCTCGGCCTTGGCGGGCTGGGCCGCCGTCTCCTCGGGCTGCGGCGCGGGGGCCGGAGCCTCCTGCTGCGGCGCCTCCTGGGCGGGGGCCTCGGCGGCGCCGCCCTGGTACGGAGCGCTGGACAGGCCGGTGCCGCAGTGCGGCCAGGCGCCCGGACCCTGCTCCGCGAGGACCTTCTCGGCTATCTCGATCTGCTGGGCCTTGGTGGCCTGGTCGGCGGAGGCCGCGTACTGCGTGCCGCCGAAGCCGGCCCAGGTCGAGTTGGTGAACTGCAGACCGCCGTAGAAGCCGTTGCCGGTGTTGATCGACCAGTCGCCGCCCGACTCGCACTGGGCCACGGTGTCCCACTCGGACTCCGTGGCGGCGGACGCGGTGCCCGCCGTGAGCAGCGGGGCGGCCACGACGGCGCCGGTGAGGCCGGCGACGGCGAGAGCGCGCTTGGTCTTGGACGGACGACGGTGCTTGCCCTGGCAGGTAAACGACATGGAGGTATCCCCTCACCGACGCCTGCGAGGTGAGCTGTCGGGTTCGGGCTATGAGGGTCGCCCGGCCGCGCACCTTCCGGTACGCGGCTTCACCCCTAGCCGGTCCCGGCGAACTGTCCACCGGGCCCGGCGCCTACCTGGTTCCCCCGCTCCTGCCTGCGGCGCATGACGCGACGACAAGTCCCGTACGGCCGTTGGCAGGATTAGGCGTGACGGCCGCCGGGGCCCGCCGCTGGAGCGAGCGGTTCGACGTTAGCCACGCCATGGCCGGGATTTCAAAGACGATCAGGGCTTCTGAGACCCATCTCTCACTTCGCCGGAATCAGACATTCCGGGACGAAAAGGTGGGTAACTCCCCCACTTTTGCCCGACTTTCACCCTGCCTGATCTTCGGCCTAGCCGACCGGGAGGGTGAGCGTCGTGCCCGGTGCGAGGCGGTCCGGGTTCTTCCCGATCAGGTCCTCGTTGGCCTCGTAGAGGGCACGCCAGCCGCCCTTCACGCCCTCCGACCCGGCGATGGAGACCAGGCTGTCGCCGGCCCGCACCGTGTAGGTCTCCGCGGCGGCGGCGTGGCGGCCGGAGGAGCCGCCCGCGGTCTCCTCGCCGGTCTCCTCGGCGCTGGCGCCGCGGTGGCGGCCGGAGCCGGACTCGGCGTCCGTGCTCTCCTCCTGTGCGCCGGAGCCGCCGAACAGCGGCGTGTCGTCCTCGAAGAGCGAGCCGCCGCCCCCGAGGAGCGTGTCCTCCTCGTCGGCCGAGCCGGCGCCGCCCTTCTCCCCGGAGTCGTCCTTGTCCTTGCCGCCCTCGGTCGCCTTGTCGTCCTCGGTGACCTTGTCGCCGCCGTGACCGCCCTGGTCGCCGGAGCCGCCGCCCAGTTCGGGCAGGTCCGGGATCACCGGGGCGCCGGTGCCGGTGTCCACCAGACCCAGGTCCAGGCCGAGGTCCGCGACCGCGCCGTCGTCCCCGGGCTCGTACTCGGCCCCGGGGAAGAGGGCGTGGCCCGAGGAGCGGTCGGCCCGTTCGCCGGATCCGTCCCGCTCGCCGGCCTCGCCGCTCGTGTCCTTGGCGTCCGCACCGCCGGTACCGGCGGTGCCGTCGGCCTCGCCGCCCGCGTTCCCGCTTCCGGCGCGGTCGCCGCCGACGCCCCAGCCGGACGCGGAACCGGCGTAGGCGCCGGGGCCGGTCACGTCACCGGTCCGCAGGGCGTCCACCCCGGTGTCCACCCGGGC
>NZ_JACADT010000227.1:0-7199 GCF_013421635.1 Streptomyces sp. UH6
CCCTGTATCCGCCGGGCGGGCGGCCCGGACCGGCCTCCGCCCGCGGTAACCGGCTACGCCTCCCCGCGCACCGGATGACCACCGCGGTCGCGGCGGGCGCGTACCCGTTCCTCGCCGAAGGCGGCCTGGGCGCCGAGGGCCTCTACATCGGCCGCGACGTCCACGCCGAAGCGTCGTTCGTCTTCGACCCATTCGCCCTCTACGGGCGCGTCGAGGGCTTCACCAACCCGAACGTCCTGCTCGCCGGAGTCATCGGCCAGGGCAAGTCCGCCCTCGCCAAGAGCCTCGCCCTGCGCGGCGTCGCGTTCGGCTACCGCGTCTACGTCCCCTGCGACCCCAAGGGCGAGTGGACGCCCGTCGCCTCCGCGCTCGGCGGCACGTCCGTCGCCCTCGGCCCCGGCCTGCCCGGACGCCTCAACCCCCTCGACGCAGCCCCCCGCCCCGCGTCCGTGGCGGAGGCCGACTGGGCCGGTGAGGTCCGCAAGCGGCGCCTGCTGCTCCTGGGCTCCCTCGCCCGCACCGTCCTCGGCCGCGACCTGCGGCCCATGGAACACACCGCCCTGGACGTCGCCCTCGACACCACGGTGACCCACGCCGCCAGCACGAACCGCACCCCCCTCCTGGGCGACGTGGCCGCGGCCCTCAACAACCCGGACGCCCTCGACGAGGCCGCAGGAATGATGTCCGGACGGCTCGGGGAGGCGGCCCGCGACCTCGCCCACGCCATGCGCCGCCTCGTCCACGGCGACCTCGCCGGCATGTTCGACGCCCCCTCCACCGTCGCCTTCGTCCCGGACGCGCCGATGCTCACCATCGACCTGTCCCGCCTCGGCGGCTCCGGCGACGACACCGCCCTCGTCCTCGCCATGACCTGCGCCTCCGCCTGGATGGAGTCCGCCCTCACCGACCCGAACGGCGGACGGCGCTGGATCGTCTACGACGAAGCCTGGCGGCTCATGCGCCACCCCGGCCTCCTCCAGCGCATGCAGGCCCAGTGGAAGCTCTCCCGCGGCCTCGGCATCGCCAACCTCATGGTCATCCACCGGCTCTCCGACCTCCTCACCGCCGGCGACGCCGGATCCCGCGGCCGTGCCCTCGCCGAGGGCCTCCTCGCCGACTGCTCCACCCGCGTCATCTACCGCCAGGAGACCGACCAGCTCCACGCCGCCGCCAGCCTCCTCGGCCTCACCTCCGTCGAGACCGAAGCCATCGCCCACCTCAACCGAGGCCGCGGCCTGTGGAAGGTCGCCGGACGCTCCTTCGTCGTCCAACACCACCTCCACCCGCAGGAACTGGCGCTCTTCGACACCGACGCCCGGATGCACTGAGAAAGCGCCCAGTTCACGAAATCTGCAGCGCCGTCGCTGCCCGCCTTCGTTCTTCACCCCGGAGATCCGTATGCCGCCCACCACGCCCGCGTCCGCAGCCTCCGTGCGGGACCTGGCCCGCAAGATGCGCGCGTCGGTCGACGAGTTCACCTTGGTCGACGCCGACGGTCACATCCCCGACCCGCCCCCGTACGCCGACCTCCTCCACCACGTGCGCACCACACACCAGCACCTGGTCGACGTCGTCGAGCTGGCCACGGCTGAAGCCACAGCCGGCTGCCCGGACCGGCCGCCCGGCACCAGGGAGCGTCTCGTGCTCGCCGCCAGCGATGCCCTCGCCGCCTCGTACCTCTTCGGCCACACGCTGCGCGACGTCCTCGCCTCTGCCGACATCAAGCCGCACGAGTCGGCGATCGTCCTCGCGCACGCCGGGGCCCGGGCGGAGCTGCGGCGCGGCGCCGAGGCCCTCGACGAGACGGCCGTGCTCCTCGAGCAACACCAGGCCACACAAGGGCCTAGCCCTTCGATGCGTCTGCCCGACCAGCCACCGAAGCGCCCCGGACCCACCCGATGACCATGAACTATGACCCGGAAACGCCCGTGCCCCACCCTGACGTGACCCGCTTCGCCACCGGCCTCGCCGCACGTCTGCCCGGACGCTGGCAGGTCGACCCCGCAACCGCTGTCGTCCGCACCGACCCCGCCCGCCACCGCATCTGGCACCCCGGCCCCCTCACCTCCACCCGCCTCGCGACGGCCGACGTCCGCCGCTGCGTGCTGACCTCGCCGCACGGTCTCCAGCTGTATGTCATGCCGCGACCCGGCCGGCCTCGCACCTACGTGGTGGCGCCGATGCTCCCCGCTGGAACCAGCCCCGTCCACGCCCAGGACATCACCAGCCCGCTCGGCATCACCGTGCCCGCCGACGCCACCCGCGCCGCGGTGCGCGTCCGCCGCCGCCTGCTGCCCGACTACCGCTTCAAGGCGATGCCCGCGTGGAGGCAGGCCGCCACCGGCCATCTCCGGGTCCAGCTCTTTCTCGACGACCACGACCAGTGGGCGTGGCACGCGCCCTACGCCCAGGCTGCGCGCCTTCTCATCGCCGATGAGGGGCACCGGCTCGACCCGGCCACCGGCTGGTGCTGCCCGCCCGCCGACGACAGCGACCGTCTCGCCCGAGCCGTCGACCTGCTCGGCGCGCACGGCTACCGCGTCTGCGTCGCTGGTGCGCTCCCCGAGCGCACGGGACAGGCAGCGGCCGGCGTCCCCGCACACACGCCCGCGCCCTCCGCCCGACGGGCCCGGTAGCCGGTGAGCTGCAGCCTCGTCCGCCCACTTCCACTCTCCGGAGGTCTCCCCTGGCCACCCGCTCCTTCATCGCTCGACCGACCAGCGGCAGCAGTTTCACCGGCGTCTACGTCCACTGGGACGGTTATCCCAGCCACCAGCTCCCCCTGCTGCTTGCCGCCTACCAGTACCGCTTCGGACGCGACATCGACGCCATGACCCGCCACCTCGTCGACGACGTGCCGGTCGGCTGGTCACAGCTCGGCACCGACCTTCTCGACGGCGCTCCCGAAGGACTCCGGCAGGCGTTGCCCTGGCCCTCGTCGTCGCCGAGCCAGTCCCTTGACGACGTCTTCAGCTCGGACGGGACTCCGCCGTCCCGCATCACGATCACCGAGACGTCCACCGAAGGTCTCGAGTGGGGATACGTCTTGCGCTCCCACGGAGTCGAAGTGATCGGCCTGCGCGAGCACTCCCGTGGCCCCGTCGTGCCCTGGGACACCGATCCGGCAGCGCGGTTCAGCGACAGCCAGCACCGGTGGGCACCGCGCCTCGCCCCGCCGGTCATCACCCGTCCCGGCACAGCCCCGCCGGTCATCACCCGTCCCGGCACAGCCCCGCCGCCCGCCCACCCGTCGCCCTCCAAGCGAGCAGCGCCGCACCGCTGACACAACCCGCCACTTCACCCTGCCGAAAGGTTCCTCCTTGTACTGGCCCAACCCCGACTACGAGGTGTACGACAACGTCGGCCGCACCGCCGAGCAGATCGACTCCTTCAACACCGGGCAGCCCACCTGGGACGACATGCTCAGGTGGACCGAAGGCGCCGCCGAGGAGTTCGCCGCCCAGGTCGGCCATCCGGACACCGGCCTGCACATCGCCGACTGGACCTCCGCCCTCAGCCGCGCCAGCAAGATGTCCGAGTTCTTCGCGGTCAGCAACGCGGTACTCGGCGACCACCCGGACGCCGCGCTGACCACCCTGAGCACGTTCATGGACGCCGCCGCCACCTGGTGCGCATTCCACAACCAGCCCGACCTCGCTCAGCGGTACCGCTCCGCAGCCGCCAACCTCGCCACCGCCTCCGAGGGCCTGCGCGCCCTGCTCGACGCCGCAGTACCCCTCGTGTACGGCGAAATATTGACCGCCGAGCAAACCTCCCAGCAGCAGGCGGATCCCGAAGCGACGATCCCTTCCACGGCGCCGACTCCCCCGCCGCCGGCTCCTCCCGCGCCGCCGCCGGGCCGCGCCCGCTGACCTCCCCGGCACCGGTCACAGCAACGGCACGGCGTCGCGCCGTGTACCCCATCCCTCACCTCCCGGAGGCACCCTCCTGTCCGAACTCCCTCACTTCGTCATCCGCACCGACCGCGACCTCGGCCTCGTCGCCGAGGTCACCGGCCGCATCACCCCCCACCTCGCCGAATGGCTCCTCGTCCGCGAGCAGTTCACACCCGTCACCGGAACAGCGGGCCTGTACCGCCTGACCGACGCCGAGCGCGACGGCATGCGCCGCGGCAGCCAGACCGTCAAGGACCTGCGGACCCTCGGCTACGCCGTGCACGCCGACCCCGCCCTGGAACCCGCCGACACACACCTCGCTGGTGCGGCACACGCCGCGAGCGCGGGGCAGCAGCGCGGACGAATCTCCCAGGCCGCCGCAGCCGTCTCTCCTCAGACCACGCGCGCCCGAGCCGCCGCTCCGGCCACACGGCCCATGCCTCCCACCACCGCGACGCCTGCCGCAGGAGCACGACCCCCCGTCGCCTTCACCACGAGCAGGCAACGGTGACCAGCGACAAGGGGCCCCTGCGCATCACCCGCGGCCGAGGCGGTCAGGTCGCAGTGGACGGCGTGGTCGACTCCTTCGCAGCCGAGATCCTGCGCCGGGCGGGCTTCCTGTTCGAGCCGACGCTGCGCGGCACCTGGATCCGGCTCCCGTTCGACCTCGGTCACGCCTGGGAGAACGAACACGCCAGCTGGGCCTCCGACATGCTTACCGCGGCCCGCTACCCGGTCCGCCTTGACCCCAGCCTCGCCGACGCCGCCGGCCGGACCGTCCCACCACCGCCGGCACCGAGCACACCGTCACCTCGGCACCATCGCTGACCTGACTAGCCCGGTACTCCAACCCTCCCCATCCCCATCGAGGAGATCCCGCCTTGCCCGAAGCACCAGCAGAGCCGTTCATGCCGATCCGGCACGCCGTCACCGGCGAGATCACCACCACCGGCTACAACGCCGCCGCCCGGCGGATCCTGCTCCAGTCCGGCTTCGAAGAGACGCCGGGCTGCGCATGCCGGGCGACGGAACCCGGCACGGAACGGACGCACGGACCTGCTGAGCAGCCGGCGAGCTGCTCGTCGCCGGCCACCCCGTGCACCTGGACGAGCCTCTCCGACCCCGCGCGCACCCGCACTGTTGAAGGGGACCTCGTTTGACCACATCCGTGACGGTCACCAGTCCAGCGCGCACCAGGGCCGGTGAGCTGCGGGCCAAGGTGGCCCGGTTGCTGGCCGACCGGCCGGCGGACGCGCTGACCATCGGGGACATGGCCAGGCAGCTGGGCCACTCCCACGGTGCCGTCCGCAACGCCGCCCTGACCCTGGTGCGGCGCGGCGAGGCCGACCAAGGCGGAAGAGGCCAGCCGGAGTTCCGCGCGAACGCGAAGACCGCCGCAGCCGCGCAGACCGTGGTGATCAGCCCGCCGGGCACCCACCCTCCCCGAGCGCAGGCGGCCGCAGCCCGCACGACCATTACCGCGGCGCCCACGCCCAGGCAGACCGGCCCGATCCGGCGCGCGGGGGGCCAGCTCTACCATCCCCGGGAGCTGGCCGATCTGCCCGACGTCGAGGCGTTGAATCGCTTGCGTGACGCCGATGTTCCGGTGCTGCTCTACGGCCCTCCGGGCACCGGCAAGACGAGTCTGGTCGAGGCGGCGTTCCCGGATCTGCTCACCGTCGCCGGTGACGGCGACACCACGGTGGGCGATTTGATCGGCGAGTACACGCAGGACGACGCGGGAGCGTACGTCTTCCAGTACGGTCCGCTGGTCACCGCGATGACCGAGGGCCGGGCCCTACTGATCGACGATGCCACCTTGATCTCGCCGAAGGTCCTGGCGGCGCTGTATCCGGCGATGGACGGGCGCAGGCAGATCCAGGTCAAGGCCCACAAGGGCGAGATCATCAAGGCCGAGCCGGGGTTCTACGTGGTGGCGGGCCACAATCCCGGGGTCCACGGGGCGGTGTTGACGGAGGCGCTCGCGAGCCGGTTCAGCGTGCAGATCCAGGTCGGCACGGACTACGACCTCGCCTTGGCCCTGAAGATCGACGCACGCGTGGTCCGGGTCGCCCGGCACCTCGCCCACCAGGTCGAGCGCGGCGAGCTGGGCTGGGCCCCCCAACTGCGGGAACTGCTCAGCTACCAGAAGACCGAGGCCGTCCTCGGCACCAACGCCGCGCTCGCGAACCTGGTCGGCATCGCTCCTGTTGAGGATCGCGACGCCGTCGCCGACGCCGTCATCAAGGCTGTCGGCATCAAGAAGATCGCACCCCTCACCCTCGGCAAGCAGCTCCCCGCCTCAGCCGCCCGGAAACCCCCGGCCAGCACCGGACCCACGCACCGGGGACGCTCGCGATGAGCGCCCACCACCACGTCCAGTTACCCGCCACCACGCCGGACGACGCCGCCGACCTCGCGCGATGGGACGACGACGGCGCCCCGCCCGCGCAACCCCGCTCCTCCCCCAACGCGTGGCTGCGCGTGGGAGCCGAACTCGGCGACCGGCTCGTCGCCCTCTCCGGCCGCCAAGACCTCCTCGTCACCTGCCGCCCCGGCACGCGCAGCGGCGCACCGGCCGCGTTCTTCCCCACGCTGGGCGAGGTCGAGTTCGACGCCCGCCTGTTCGCCCCGCTCCAGTCCCACGAGATCCATCCGGGGACCGTGGGCGACGAGGAGCGGTATCCCGCCGCCTGGGGAGTGTTCGTCCACGAGGCCGCGCACGCCGCCCACTCCGTCTGGACGGCGCCTGCCGGAGCGGACCCCCGTGTCGTTGAGGCCGCGCTCCTGCTGGAGGAGAGCCGTGTCGAAGGCGCGCACCTGATCAGGCGGCCCACGGACCGCACGTATCTGCGCACCAGTGCCCGAACCCTGGTCATGCCCGACATCGCCCACCCCACCTTCCAGGGCATCGAGCACGCCGCCGCCGTGGCGGCCCTGGTCCTCGGCCGCCGTGACGTCGGCATCCTGGACGCCAGCGAGACCCGGGCCGTCGCCGACCTGTGCAAGAAGGTGCTGGGCGCGGACCTGCTGGACACGCTCACCCGCATCTGGAGCGCAGCCCACCAGTGCGCCGACCACGACGCCACGACCATGCTCGCGCACGCTCGAGAATGGTGCGACGCTCTGGACATCGCGGCCCCCGCCCGGCCCGTGCCGGAGAACCTGACCGATCTGCTGTCCGGCGCCGTGGGGGTCGTCATGGACAGCGCGGCAGCCACCGACGCCGCCGACCTCGCGGCACAGGCCGCGGCGACCGACGCCATGGCCGCGCGGTCCAAGGAGCGGGCTCAGGACCGCGCA
>NZ_JACADT010000228.1:0-7192 GCF_013421635.1 Streptomyces sp. UH6
GCGCCCGTTCCGCCAGCCGGGTCACGCCGCCACCCGCGCCACCGCTCACCCCGTCGGCGTCCGCCGTCAGCCGTTCCCGCGCCAGGTTGAGCCGTTCGGGTGAGTCCGGCTCCACGCCGGTGACGTCGGCCCCCCGCCCCGCCGCCATCAGCAGCGCCAGCCCGGAGCCGCAGCCCAGTCCCAGCAGGCGGGTGCCGGGGCCCACGCCCAGCCGCTCGTGGACGGCCTCGTAGAGCGGGACGAGCATGCGCTCCTGGATCTCGGACCAGTCGCGGGCCCGGGTCCGCGGGTCCGCCCCCCTGGTGCGGGCCGCGAGGGGAGGGTGACGTCGTACGAGAGTGGATGTCATGGAGCGCCCCAATCGCCGAAGAGTTGCCGCCTGTCTGTCCGGCCGTCCGTGGTGGCCGTCGTGCGCGCAGCGCCGGCGCCGTGGTGTGCCCCGGCTTCCCCCCGTATGCCAGATAACTGCGTCGACGCCGTGCCGTCCAGGGCATGTGGACACCGCAATGCCGGATGCGGGCGTATACGGCGAGATTTCACATACCGGTAACCGCCGGGGCAACCGGAGACGGCCCACGCGCGTCGTGAAAGGCGGGACATCCCGGGACGGGACCCCGACGGCAGGACCCGGCGCTACGGGGTATAACCTCACGATCACGTCGGAATCGCGCCAACCTTTGGTGTGCGCGGGGGCGTGGGCGGCGCAGCGTGCGCCGGTACCGCCGGGTACGTACGTGCGACTACGTACCGGCTTGTGACGAGACGTCAGGCTTCTGCGCAGATCAGCGCACCCGTCCTCGTCCGGACGCATCAGACTGAACTGACGGGTACGTGCAAATTATTTGGGATGGCCCGGAATAGGAACACAGAGGCATCCGGCGTCGTTGTCATTACGTGAGCACGACACCACCTGTTCTCGCCGCCGAGCTGGCGCAGGCATGGGCCGACATTCAACGGCACCATCCCGAGCTGCCTGACTTGGCCGCGCCCGAATCACTGATCGGGGAGTCGTCGTCCGCCTGCGGACACGAGCTCTCCTTCGAGCGACTCCTCCACGAGGCAGTCCATGGCATCGCCGCCGCCCGCGGTATCCGCGACACCTCGCGGGCCGGCCGCTACCACAACCGCAGGTTCCTGGCGATCGCCGAGGAGCTCGGGCTCGACCATCCGGAGGAGCCGCATCCCAGCAGCGGCTTCTCGCTGGTCACGCTCAAGCCCGACGCGAAGCGCCGGTACCGGCCCACGATCGACCGGCTGCAGCGTGCGCTGAAGGCGCACGACGCGGCGGTGGCGTCGGACACGGCCGGCACCTTCCGGGGACCCGCGGCCCGGCACGGGTCGTCGGGGGGAGGTGTGCGGGTCAAGGCCGTCTGCGACTGCGGACGCAACGTGCGCGTCGTTCCGTCCGTCCTGGCGCAGGCGCCGATCGTCTGCGGGGGCTGCGGGAAGCCCTTCCGGATTCCCGAGCCCGAGCCGCTGGCCGCGGCGAGCTGAGCGGCCGAGGCGGCGGAGGTGCCGCGCGGCGCCGGCGCATCGTGGACGCCGGCCCTGCGCGGCCCCCGTATGCCCCCGTTCGGACCCATGCCCGGTCGTGTGGCAGAATGGCCAGCTGTACTCGACAGTCGCACAGGACCCCTCTCTCCTCCGGCTGACGCGTCCATCGGGCACTCGGTGCCGCAACCCCACGCGGCTTCCCGTCGCGCCCCACCACGTCAATTCCAGGAGATTCCACTCCCGTGGCAGTCAAGATCAAGCTGAAGCGTCTGGGCAAGATCCGTTCGCCTCACTACCGCATCGTCGTCGCCGACAGCCGTACCCGCCGTGACGGCCGGGCGATCGAGGAGATCGGCAAGTACCACCCGACGTACAACCCGTCGGTGATGGAGGTCGACGCCGAGCGTGTCGCGTACTGGCTCTCCGTCGGCGCCCAGCCGACCGAGCCCGTTCTCGCCATCCTCAAGAAGACCGGCGACTGGCAGAAGTTCAAGGGCGAGCCCGCCCCGGCGCCGCTGCTGCAGCGTGCCGAGAAGCCGGCGCGTCCGTCCTTCGAGGCTCTCGGCGGTGACGACGAGGGCAAGGGCGAGGCCATCACCCAGAAGAAGAAGGCCGAGAAGAAGGACGAGGCCGCCGCCGAGTCCGCTCCGGCTGAGTCGACCGAGGCCTGAGCATGCTCGAGGAGGCTCTCGAGCACCTCGTGAAGGGCATCGTCGACAACCCTGACGATGTGCAGGTCGCCTCGCGTGACCTGCGTCGCGGACGCGTGCTCGAGGTCCGGGTCCACCCGGACGACCTCGGCAAGGTGATCGGCCGCAACGGTCGCACCGCACGCGCCCTGCGTACCGTCGTGGGCGCCATCGGCGGTCGCGGCATCCGCGTCGACCTGGTCGACGCGGACGACGTCCGCTGACACACGCAACACCGGCTCGGGCCGGGGACGGCCTCAGGGCCGTCCCCGGCCCGAGGTCGTTGCGCGACCCGCGTCGTCGCGCGGTCCAGGTCGTTCCCGGTGCCCGCGGCCGGTGTCGACGCACCCCGGGCACCACAGTTCCGGTCATCCGCAGTCCCCGATCAGGAGAGCAAGCACAGTGCAGCTGGTAGTCGCACGGATCGGCCGAGCCCACGGCATCAAGGGCGACGTCACCGTCGAGGTACGTACGGACGAGCCGGAGCTGCGGCTCGCGCCCGGCGCCGTCCTGGCCACCGACCCGCCCTCGGCCGGTCCTCTGACCATCGAGACGGGCCGGGTGCACAGCGGCCGTCTGCTCCTGCGCTTCGAGGGCGTGCGCGACCGCACCGGCGCCGAGGCGCTGCGCAACACCCTCCTGATCGCGGACGTCGATCCGGAGGAGCTGCCCGAGGAGGAGGACGAGTACTACGACCACCAGCTGATGGACCTGGACGTGGTGACCGTCGACGGCGCCGAGGTCGGGCGGATCACCGAGATCTCGCACCTGCCCTCGCAGGACCTGTTCGTGGTCGAGCGTCCTGACGGCAGCGAGGTCTACGTGCCGTTCGTGCAGGAGATCGTCGTGGAGATCGACCTGGAGGAGCAGCGGGCCGTCATCGATCCGCCGCCCGGCCTGATCGACGACCGCGCCGAGATCGCCTCCGCCCGCCAGGCCGCGGAGGAAGCGGCCGAGGAGGCAGGCACCACGGAGCCGGCCGAGGGGCGCGTCGGTGACGGCGGCGGCATGGACGACGAGCCGAAGCGGGACCAGGCCTGATGCGTCTCGACGTCGTCACCATCTTCCCGGAGTACCTGGAACCGCTGAACGTCTCGCTGGTCGGCAAGGCGCGCGCCCGCGGGCAGCTCCAGGTCGGCGTCCACGACCTGCGGAACTGGACCTACGACCGGCACAACACCGTCGACGACACCCCGTACGGCGGCGGCCCCGGCATGGTCATGAAGACCGAGCCCTGGGGCGACGCGCTCGACGAGATCCTCGCCGACGGCTACGAGGCAGGCGCCCGCGGACCGGTGCTGGTGGTCCCCACCCCCAGCGGTCGCCCGTTCACCCAGGAACTGGCCGTCGAACTCTCCGAGCAACCGTGGCTGGTCTTCACCCCGGCCCGCTACGAGGGCATCGACCGCCGGGTGATCGACGAGTACGCCACCCGCATGCCGGTGTACGAGGTCTCCATCGGCGACTACGTGCTGGCCGGCGGCGAGGCCGCCGTGCTGGTGGTCACCGAGGCGGTGGCCCGCCTGCTGCCGGGCGTGCTGGGCAACGCCGAGTCGCACCGCGACGACTCCTTCGCCCCCGGCGCCATGGCCAACCTGCTGGAGGGCCCCGTCCACACCAAGCCGCCCGTGTGGCGCGGCCGCGGGATCCCCGAGGTGCTGCTCAGCGGCCACCACGGGAAGATCGCCCGCTGGCGCCGCGACGAGGCGCTGCGCCGCACCACCGCCCACCGGCCCGACCTGATCGAGCGCACCGCGCCCGCGGCCTTCGACAAGAAGGACCGCGAGATGCTCTCCATCCTCGGCTGGGCGCCCGACCCGGAGGGCGAGCGGTCCGGGCGGTTTTGGCGCCGCGTCGAAGACGTGGAACAATAGGCGGCTGTTGTGCGTGGCCCGGCGCGCGCCCCTGCCACAGGGGGACACGACGCGGCGACCCGGTCACGGCGACGCTCTCTTGATGAAACCTAGTTCCCGTTGATGGCCTGTGGCATCAGCGAAGAAAGCAGACGAAATGTCTCACCTGCTCGACTCCGTCGACGCCGCGTCGCTGCGCAGCGACATCCCGGCCTTCCGCCCGGGTGACACCGTCAACGTCCACGTCCGCGTCATCGAGGGCAACCGCTCTCGTGTGCAGCAGTTCAAGGGCGTCGTCATCCGCCGCCAGGGCGCCGGTGTCCGCGAGACCTTCACGGTCCGCAAGGTCTCGTTCTCCGTCGGCGTCGAGCGCACCTTCCCGGTGCACACCCCGATCGTCGAGAAGATCGAGCTGGTCACCCGCGGTGACGTGCGTCGCGCCAAGCTGTACTACCTCCGTGAGCTGCGCGGCAAGGCCGCGAAGATCAAGGAGAAGCGCGACAACTGAGTGCGCGCCGGTGCGCCGGCGGGGGACGGATAGCATCTGCCCCCTATGGACACCGAAGCACAGCATCCGGAGCGCGATCGCTCCTCCCTTCCCGTGGCCGAGGAATCTCCTCGGCCGCGGGAGGGCGAGGCGCGGTCGCGCTTCGCTGTCGTCAGGGGCCTGCAGCGATCACGGGACTGGCTTCCGGGCGGCAGTCTCACGCTCACCGCGGTGGCCTGCCTGCTCTTCCTGCTGATGACCACGCTGTTCGTGGCCCAGCCCTTCCAGATCCCGAGTTCGTCCATGGAGCCGGGCCTGCGGGTCGGTGACCGGGTGCTGGTGAACAAGCTGGCGTACCGGTTCGGCGGCGAGCCCGCCCGCGGGGACGTGGTGGTCTTCGACGGCACCGAGCGGTTCGGCGACGGCCACTTCGTGAAACGGGTGGCGGGCGTCGGCGGTGACCGGGTGGTCTGCTGCGACCGGGACGGGCGGCTGCGGATCAACGGCCGGTCGGTGGACGAGTCGGCTTTCCTGGACGGCGACGCCCCGTCGGCGGTGCCGTTCGACGTGGTGGTGCCCGACGGCAAGCTCTTCGTGCTGGGCGACCACCGGGCCGCCTCGAGCGACTCCAGGGACCACCTCGGCTCTCCGGGCGGAGGCATGGTGCCGGTGGAGGACGTCACCGGGCGGGCCGACTGGATCGTCTGGCCCGCCGGGAGGTGGACGCGGATCGAACGGTCCGGCGCCTACGGCGGCGTACCCGCGGGGGACGGGACGCATGGGTAGGCGGGGGCGTTCGGGCGGAGCGGGCCGGGAGGGCGACGGCGTCGGGCGCCCGCCGGGACGCGCGGAACGGCGCAGGCTGCGCCGTCGGGTGCAGCGCAGGCGGCGGCGGGCGGTCCTCAAGGAGATACCCCTGCTGGGCGGGGTGGCGCTGCTGATCGCGCTCCTGCTCAAGACCTTCCTGTTCCAGGCCTTCGTGATCCCCTCCGGGTCGATGGAACAGACCATCCGGATCGGCGACCGGGTGGTCGTGGACAAGCTGTCCCCGTGGTTCGGGTCGAAGCCGGAACGGGGCGACGTGGTGGTCTTCCGCGACCCCGGCGGCTGGCTCCGGCAGGAGGAGATCGCCGATCTCGCCGACGAGTCCGCGGTGACCCGGGGGATCAAGGACGGGCTGGCCTTCGTGGGCGTGCTGCCCTCGGCCGACGAGCAGGACCTGATCAAGCGGGTGATAGCCGTCGGCGGCGACCGGGTGGTCTGCTGCGACGCCGACGGAAGACTGACCGTGAACGGTGTCCCGCTGGACGAGGAGGACTACCTGTACCCCGGCGACGAGGCCTCCGTGACGCGGTTCGAGGTGACGGTGCCGGAGGGGAGCCTGTGGGTGATGGGCGACCACCGCTCGCAGTCCGCCGACTCCCGCGTGCACCAGGACGGGAAGTACGGCGGCGCCGTCTCCGAGGACCTGGTGGTGGGCCGGGCGGTCGCCGTGGCCTGGCCCGTCGGGCACTGGGCGCGTCTGAGCACCCCCGAGACCTTCTCCTCCGTCCGGCCGCCGGACGGGGGGTAGGCGCTGCGGGCCGCGGCTCGCATAGGGTGGCAGCACCCCGGGGCCGGCCGGTCGGCCGAGACGGACGACGGATGACGAACGACGGATTCCGGTCGCTCCCGAGCCCTGGGGAACTCCCGCTCGTTAAGGGAGTGGTGGGCCCGCGCCGGGCAGCGGGCGGGCGGCGGTACGGAGTGAGGAGTTCTTGTGGGGGATGCGGCGGTTGGCGCACGTTCCGGTGGCGGCGACGGGTGGCGGAGGCGTTCCGCGGAGCCGGACCCGCAGGACCGGGGCGAGGGTGTTGCGCCCGGGAGTGATCCCGAGGGGCACGGCCCGGCCGACGGCGCCCCGGGCGAGGGCGGCGGCAGGGCGTCGGGGCGAGGCCGCTCCAACCAGCAGATGCGGTCGTTCTGGAAGGAACTGCCGCTGCTCGTCGTGATCGCGCTGGTGCTGGCGCTGCTGATCAAGACGTTCCTGCTGCAGGCGTTCTCCATTCCCTCGGACTCCATGCAGAACACGCTCCAGCGCGGGGACCGGGTGCTGGTCGACAAGCTGACCCCGTGGTTCGGCGCGGAGCCGGAGCGCGGCGAGGTGATCGTCTTCCACGACCCCTCCAACTGGCTGGCGGGCCAGCCGGTGGAGGAGCCCAACGCCTTCCAGAAGGTCCTGACCTGGGTCGGCCTGATGCCGTCCTCCGAGGAGCGCGACCTGATCAAGCGTGTGGTGGGCGTCGGCGGGGACACCGTGGAGTGCCGGGGCACCGGCAAGCTGGTGGTCAACGGCGTGGCGCTCGACGAACCCTACGTCTTCCCGGGCAACACGCCCTGCAGCGCCGACGAGACCGGCCAGTTCAAGGTCAAGGTGCCCGAGGGCTACCTGTGGGTGATGGGCGACCACCGGCAGAACAGCCGGGACTCCCGCTACAACCAGGACGACCCGCACAAGGGCATGGTGCCCGTGGAGGACGTCGTCGGCCGGGCCGTGGTGAAGGCGTGGCCGATCAACCGCTGGGGCACCCTGCCCGTGCCGGAGACCTTCGACCAGCCCGCGCTGAACAAGTAGGGACACCGGGCACGGCTCGCGCCCGCGTCCTCGGGCGGGAGCACGGCCCGCGCCC
>NZ_JACADT010000229.1:0-7189 GCF_013421635.1 Streptomyces sp. UH6
CGAGGAGCTGGACGACGAGCCGGTCGCGGCGGGCCCGCGCCGCGGCGGCGGCCTCGGGGCCGTCGTCGGCGGTGGGCAGCCCGAGGACCGACAGCGAGGTGTAGGTGGGGTAGTCGTAGCGGCCGTCCCACTTGTCGAGCGCGGTGTCGAGGAACCGGGCGAGCAGCCCTTCCTCCTCGGCGGCCCTGCCGGCGCCGCCGGCGGTGATCGCCTCGGCGAGCCGCTCACGCGCCACCGCGAGGTCCTTCAGGAGCTGTTCGGAGACGAAGTGCTTGCCCACGCGGTGGTACTGGTCGACCACCGCGTCGTAGGGGAACCGGCTCGGCACGGGGTCGGCCAGCCAGTCGGTCAGTTCGTTCACGATGCGGGTCTCACCTTCGGGAACGGGACGGGGTAGCGGGGCCTGCCAGTGCCCGGAACTCGCGCATGGCCTGGCAGAGGGCCTCCACGTCGTCGGTGGAGTTGTAGTAGTGGAAGGAGAGGCGGACGACGGGTCCGCGGGGACTGACCGCGATGCCCTGGCCGGCCAGCCAGCCGGCGAGCGCGGGCGGGTCGTTGTCGTAGAGGCCGAGGTGGGCGCCCTGCCGTTCGGGGCTCTCGGCGCGGCGGACCCGTTCGCCCTGGGAGGTGAGGGTCCGGGCGGTGCGTTCGATGAGCGCCTCGATGTGGCGCCGCACGTCCGCCAGGTCGACGTCGGTGAAGAGCGCCAGCGCGGCGTTGGCGGCGTAGAGCGCCGGTACGGCCGGGGTGCCGGTCTCGAAACGGCGGGCGATGGCGGGGAAGTCGAGCCGCAGCGGGTCGAACGCCATCGGCTCCACGCGCCCGAACCAGCCGGTGAGCTGCGGGTCCTGGTCGGGCTCCACGCCTTCGCGGGCGTAGAGGAAGGCCACGCCGGGGAGACCGGCGAGGTACTTCATGGTCCCGGCGACCAGGTAGTCGCAGCCGAGCTCGGTGACGTCCACCGGCATGACGCCGACGGCCTGGTAGGCGTCGACGAAGGTGAGCGCCCCGGCCTCGCGGCCGGCCGCGACCACCTCGGCGACCGGCGGCCGCTCGGCGAACTTGTACGTCGACAGCGGCACGGACACCAGCGCGGTGCGGGCGCCCACGACCGCCGTGTAGTCGGCGAGCCGCACCCGGCCGGAGTCGTCACCGGTGAAGAGCACCCTGGCGCCGCGCGGTTGCTGGGCCAGCCAGACGTGCGCGACGGACGGGAACTCCTCGACCGTGGTGACGATCTCGTCGCGGGTCTTCAGCGAGAGCGTCGAGACGACCTGGTAGGCGCCGACGGAGGCGTTCGGCAGGACGGCGATCTGGTCCGCGCCCGCCCCGATCAGGGAGGCGAAGCGCTGCCGGGCGTCGTCCACCTCCTGCTCGAACCGGTGCCAGGGGGCGCCGTGACGGGCTATCGCCTCCTGCATCCGCTCCAGCGCCTCGTCGACGGCGTCGGACCGGGCGCCCAGGCTGCAGCTCGCCAGGTGGACGGTGCGTTCCAGCATCGGGAAGCCGCGGCGGAAGGCGGCGGGCGTGACGAGGACGGGCCGTGTCCGCTCCGCCTCGCCCAGCCGGGGCGACGCGGTGGTCACGGTCATGACGCACTCGCCCCGGCAGTGGGCGTGCCGTGGGCCCCGGACATCGGGCAGACCGGCGCGGCGGCCTGCTCGGCGTACTCGGGAGCGGGCTCGGCGTCGCCGAGGGGGCCGCTCAGCGTCAGCTCGGTGCGCAGCTCCCACAGTTGCGGGAAGAACTTGTGGCTGATCAGCTTGGCCAGGAAGTCCACGGGGGCGCCCTTGGTGCCGACCGCGGAGTCGCCGAGGATGCGGCAGGTCATCTTGTAGTGCTGGACCCGCCACAGCGAGATGCGTTCGTCCCAGTCGATGAGCGCCTCGGCCAGGCGGTACTCGGCGGTGTCCTGGCCGTTGCGGTACACCTCGGCGAGGTTGGTCCCGCGGGCCTCGACCAGCCGGCGGAAGGCCTTCTCGAGGTCCTGGCCGGCCTGGCGGGCGGCCTTCCAGCCCGGTGACTCGAAGCCCGAGCCGTGCCCGAGGACGGTGCGGATGATCTGGAAGTCCCAGGGCGCCAGGTGGCGCATCATCTCCAGGCCCTCGGTGCACATCAGCACGCCGAGCGAGGCGCGGCCGAGCAGCCGGGTGGCCGCGTCGAGACTGCCCGCGTCGATGAGGCGGCGGGCCTCCTCGGCCTCGTAGCAGGAGTGCTTGAGCCAGAGCTCGGTGGTCTGGTGGACGATCTGGAACAGCATCTCGTCCCGGTGGATCATGTCCTCGGGACGGCGCTGGAGTGACAGCAGTGTGTCGGTGCGCATGTAGCGCGCGTAGTCGTTGGTCCCTTCGCCGTCGAGTACGGCGACCGAATAGTCCTTGGCAGCCACGATGCTCCTGCTCAGGCGGTGGTGGTGGAAAACGTCAGGGGTTCGGCGTGGACCCGGAAGTCGCGTGCCGTGGTCGTGACGGCGGCCTCGACGTCCGCGGCGGCGGCGCCGCGGAACCGGAAGCGGCCGCCGACGTGCTCGTAGTAGGCGTCGGCGTCGGGCAGGACCTCGCCGGGGCGCAGCACGACCTCGGCGTAGGGGCCCTGGTGACGGCCGGTCATCGACGTCGACTCGGTGATGCGGCACGGCCGCTCGGCGGGGGCCGGGACGAGCATCCAGCCGGCCACCTCCTCGGTGGCCGAGGGCGCGGCGGCGGAGGCCGGCACCGGCGGCAGCGGGCCGTCGACCTGGAGCTGCCAGGCGGCGTGCATCAGGTCGTAGCCGTGGACCTCGCGCCACAGGAACGGGATCTCGGCGCCGCCGACGCGCGCGCCGCACTCGAGGAAGCGGGCGCGGGGCAGGCCGTCGGCGTCGCGGTCGTCGTCGTCGAGGAAGACCTCGAGGTGGAAGACGGTGGCCCGGCCGGGGGAGAGGGCGCCGAGGAAGCCGGTGGCCGCCTTCTCGATCGCGGCGTTGACCCGCGGGTCGTCGATCTCCACGGAGCCGAGGAAGCTCCCGACGCGGAAGCCGAGGCAGGTGTTCAGGTAGCGGGAGGCCCGCCAGGTCAGCAGCCGCTCGCCGTCGAAGACGCCGTCGACGTGGCAGATGGCCGCGTCGACGAAGGCCTGGACGAGCATCGGGTCGGCGTCGAGGGCGAGTGCGGCGACCTGCTCGGGTCCGTCGACGCGGACCACGCCGGCGCTGGAGCTGCCGGTGCGCGGCTTGACGATGACGGGCCAGCCGTGCGCCTCGCCGAACTCCAGCACGGCGTCGGCGTCGGTGGCGGCGGCGAAGTCGGGGACGTCGAGGCCGGCGTCGTGGACGGCCCGGCACATCACGTACTTGTCGCGGAAGACGATCTGCTCCGGCTGGCGCGGCCCGGGGACGTTCCACTCCTCCCGGAGGGCGGCGCCGACCAGCAGGTCGTCCTCCTTGAGGGCGACGATCCGGTCGGGGGCGCCGTGCCGGGCGGCGAGGGCGCGCACCTCGGCGCGGACCCGCTCCAGGTCGTCGGTGGCGGGGACGAGGACCACGTCGTGGGCCTCGTCGGGGACGGAGCCGGTGCCGACCTCGGTCGTCACGTAGCTGACCCGGTTCGCCGCGTGGTCGATGTAGCGGGTGAATTCCGCGTACCGCTCACGCCAACGGTTGACGACGACGACGTGCGGGCGGGAACCGGCGGTCGCGAATTCCTCTGGCGACGGTTCCGGATGGGATTTTTCCGTGGCGCTCATATTCCGTTCTCCTCTTCCGGGAAGGTGAATACGCACGTGCCCCGGGTGCCGGGATTCGCGTAGGTGATGACGGATCCGTCCTCCGGCTTCAGGGCGCGGCAGAAAGCGCCGCCGAATCCCTGGCCGGTGACGAAGATCCCCCAGTTGGCGACCCATTCCTCGGTGCGTCCGGTGTGCGGGTCGACGACCTTTTCCAGGGCGGGCACGACGAGTTCCTGGGCGACGTAGTCGCGGTGTGCGGTGGCGGCGAGGGCGGCCTCCCACTCCTCGTCGGTGACGTCCCGGCCGATCACCACGCCGTCGGCGCTGTAGCCCATGCCGGGCTTGAGCACGAGGGCGGCCCGGTGCGCGCGGGCGTACTCCAGGGCGTCCTCGGTGCCGTCGGCGCCGAGGACCCAGGTGCGGGGCAGCACCCGGTCGACGAGGGCGCGCTCGTCGTCGGTCAGGGCGGCCCGCACGGCGGGCCGGTGCAGCAGGCCGAGGGCGGCCTTGCTGGTGAACAGCGCCCCTTCCAGCGGGGTGAAGAGCGCGGTGCGTCCCGCGGCGTGGGCCCGGTTGACCCGGGTCAGCGCCGCGCGGGCGACGGGGTCGCCGGCGATCTGGTAGGTGGCGAAGTAGCGCAGCACGACGTCCAGCGGCCGGCCGCGCAGGCTCAGCTTGCCGTCGGCCTCCTCGGTGACCTCCTGGATCTCGCCCAGCAGCAGGTCGACGCCGTGGCCGCGCAGGTCCTCCTGGATGGAGGTGAAGACGCCGCTGTGGTCGTCGAGCGCGCCGGGGCCCTCCAGCAGCGCCACCACGGGTGCGCCGTCGGTGATGCCGGCGGCGGTCCGGCGCAGCTCGCCGGCGAGCAGTTCCATGGTGTCGACGTGACCGAGCCGGTTGCGCCCGGCGAACTCCGCGAAGGCGGGGTCCGCGAGGAAGGCGCGGTTGAGCTGGGCGGTGTCGACGCCGCCGAGCTCGCTGCCGACGTTGAGTTCCAGCAGCCGGAAGCCGGTGCCGTCGTGGAAGGCGTCGGCCCGGGCGTACAGCAGCGGGTCGCCGGTCGCGCCCTCCCGCATCACCTCGGTGAACTCGGCCGGCAGGCCGATCGCGGCGGCGTAGCGGTCCAGGTCGCCGCCGAAGCAGCGCTCCGGGAGCCCCGTCAGGAGGCGGAACACCGCGGCCAGGTCGTCGGCGAAGGCGTGGATCGCGTTCTCCGGGACGAATATCGGGCGGGCCAGCAGCACGTTGCCGTAGGCCTTTGCGTATTCCTGCGGAATGTCGGCCCGTTCGGCCAGGCCGGGAAGTTCGCTGTCGGGCCGCGCGGATTCCTCCACGTAGCGTTCGGTGGCGGTGTTCGCCATGGGCGGATCTCCATTTCTGCCGGCTCCGGCATGCCGGACCGGGGCGCGAAGGGAAAGCCGCCGGAAACGGGTGGCGGCGCCGGAAAGTGCGGGAGGTGCGGATTTCCTGCGGCGGGCAGCCGGGCTGAGGAGCGGTCCGCGGTGACGTGAATTCACTGTGGCACCGGAAGGGCCGCACCGGCGCGGTCCCGAGGAGTGCGCGTTTACGACTGTCGTGAATGCGCCAGGGCGCTGCCGGGCGACATAGGCCCGCAAAAGGGGCGTAATGCCCGGCGGGTGGGCGGCTGCTGTTGCGTTCCCCCGCCGGACGCTGCTTACCTACTCATCACTGCCGGGCAGCAGCAGTGCCCCTGGACGATCCGCGGTGACGCACCGGAACCGTCCGAACAGGGAGAACCCCCATGCCCCGCCTGCAGTTCATCGTCGCCAGCACCCGCCCCGGCCGCGTCGGTCCCGCCGTCGCCGCCTGGGCCGCCGAGGAGGCCCGTCGCCACGGCGGCTTCGAGGTCGAGGTCGTCGACCTCGCGGAGATCAACCTGCCGTTCTTCGACGAGCCGGAGCACCCCTCCAGCGGCGCCTACGTGCACCAGCACACCAAGGACTGGAGCGCCACCGTCTCCCGCGCAGACGCCTTCGTCTTCGTGATGCCGGAGTACAACTTCTCCTTCACCGCACCCCTGAAGAACGCCATCGACTTCCTCTACGAGGAGTGGCAGTACAAGCCCGTCGGCTTCGTCAGCTACGCCAACGGCTCCGCCGGCCTGCGCGCCGTCCAGGGCATCAAGCAGGTCGTCACGACCCTCAAGATGACGCCGGTCACCGAGGCCGTGCCGATCCACTGGATCGGGCAGCGCATCGACGCCGAGGGCGTCTTCCAGCCCGCCGACGGCATGGACGAGGCCGCCAAGTCCATGTTCGACGAGCTGCTCCGCGTGTCGAACGCCCTCGCCCCGCTGCGCGCGACGGCGCAGGACTGAGAGGAGACCCCCATGACCGCCCCCAGCATCCGCTCCGCGGACCGGCTCGTCGTCGTCGGCAGCGGCGGCCGCGCCTACCGCGAGTACTCCTTCCGGAGCCTCCACGAGGACTACACCCTCTCCGCCGTCCTCCCCGCCGAGCCGACGTGGCAGCGCCGCTACCTCGACTCGTACGCCGTCGCCGACCTCAGCGACCCGGTCGCCATCGCCGACGCCGTGCTCCACCTCGTCGGCCCCGACCCCGAGCCCGGCTCCTTCGCCGTGCTCACCTGGGACGAGACGGCCGTCGAGGCGACCGCGGAGGCCGCCGCCAAGCTCGGCGTGCCGCATCTGTCCCCCGAGGCCGCCCGGCACTGCCGCGACAAGTACGCCACCCGGTCCCTGATGGCCGAGGCCGGACTCGCCGCGGTCGGCCACCGCCTCGTCACCACCGTCGACGAGGCGGTGGCCGCCGCCGCCGACCTCGGCTACCCGGTCGTCCTCAAGCCGCGGGCCCTCGCCGGCAGCATCGGCGTCACCCGCGCCGACGACGAGGGCGAGGTGCGTGCCGCGTTCGCCCTCGCCGACGGGGCCGCCTTCGCGACCCTGCCCACCGGCCACGGCGTCCTCGTCGAGGAGTACCTCGACGGCGACGAGATCAGCGTGGACAGCGCCGTCCACGACGGCGCCGTCGACGTGGTCCACGTCGCCCGCAAGCGGCTCGGGTTCGCGCCGTACTTCGAGGAGGTCGGCCACCTGGTCGCCGCCCGGTGCGACGAGGAGTGGGCCGGCCGGGTGAGCGACCTGGTCGTCGCCGCGCACCGGGTACTGGGCGTCACCACCGGCGTCACCCACGCCGAGGTGCGCCTCACCTCCCGCGGACCGCGGCTCATCGAGCTCAACGCCCGGCTCGGCGGCGACCTCATCCCGTTCATCAGCGCCCTGGCCTCCGGCGTCGACCTCGTCAAGGCCGCCGCGGAGCTCGCCTTCGGCCGCCGCCCCGACACCACCCCCACCCGCCAGGACACCGCCGAGATCCGGTTCCTCTACCCGGCCGTCGACGGGCGGGCCCGCCCGCTGGACCTGTCCGGCGCCGACGCCACCGACGGCATCGCTCACACGGTCGTCATCGCCGAGCCCGGCGAACGGCTGCTCCTCCCGCCGCGC